>CANQKJ010000005.1 GCA_947624465.1 uncultured Oscillospiraceae bacterium | reverse complement strand
CAGTTTATCGACCAGTACCCCGTCACCGTGCCGGAGGGCTGCGTCTTCGTCATGGGGGACAACCGCAACGCCTCCAGCGACTCCCGCGTGCCCGACATCGGCATGGTGGATCAGCGCTGCGTCCTGGGCCAGGCGATCTGGATCGTGCTGCCCTTCTGGCGCTTTGGAGGGATCGCGCGATGAGACTGGACAAATGGCTGAAGGTCTCCCGGCTCATCAAGCGCCGCACCGTGGCCAACGAGGCCTGCGACAACGGCCGCGTCCTGGCAAACGGAAAGGAGGCCCGGGCCTCCTACGACGTGAAGGCCGGGGACGTGCTGGAGCTGAAATTCGGCGACAAGGCCGTCCGGGTGGAGGTCCTCTCGGTGGCCGAGATCGTGGGCAAGGCCGACGCCGGGGCCATGTACCGGCAGCTGTGAGGAGGGTCGTCCATGAAGCATCTGAGTGATTTTGCGCTGGCGGTGCTGGCGGGGATCGCCATCTCCATCGGCGGGGCGGTGTTCCTGTCCCTGGACAGCAAGGCGCTGGGGGCGGTGTTCTTCTGCGTGGGGCTGTTCATGGTGTGTACTCTGGGGCTGAACCTGTTCACCGGCAAGGTGTGTTACGCCCCCGGCAAGCCCCCGGCCTACTATGGCTTTCTGGCCCTGGTGTGGGTGGGCAATCTGGCCGGGGCGGAGATCGCCGCCCTGCTCCTCCGGTGTACCCGGGTGGGGGCCGCCATGGCGGAGAAGGCCGCCGGTTTGGCCGCCGCCAAGACGGGGGACTCCCTCCTCTCCCTGTTCATCCTGGGCATCTTCTGCAATATCCTCATCTTCCTGGCGGTGGAGAGCTACCTGAAAAACCCCCACCCCGTCGGCAAGTACCTGGGGCTGTTCTTCGGGGTGACGGTGTTCATCCTGGCGGGGTTCGAACACTGCGTGGCCGATATGTTCTACTTCGCCGTGGCCGGGGCCTGGAGCCCGCGGACCCTCCTGTGCCTCGTCGTCATCACTCTGGGCAACGCGGCGGGCGGCGTGCTGCTCCCCCTGTGCTTCCGGCTGCGGGACAAGGCCGCCGCCAACGTATAGCGAGACATGAAAAGGCAGCTGACCATAAAGAAAGAGGAGCGGCAAGTCATCAGACTTGCCGCTCCTTTTTCCGTATCGATTTAGGGTAAAACTAATTGATCCCGTTCAGCGGCTTGACTTTCATCTCACCGTTCCATAGCGTCTTGATGAATTTGTCATCGCTCCCAAGCTTCCCGACCGTCACGGAAATCTTCACCATGTCGGTGCTGTCCTTGGCTAACGTTACCTTCACGTCAAGGCCGTTGTACGCTTTTTCCGGCAGGAGATCGTAGGGCTCTACTGATACCTCGGACTTGGCTTTGACACGACCGCCCTTTTTCTCGAATGTCGTCCCGGGGCCGAAGACTGCGCTGTCGAAGGTGATGACCTCGTCCTCACCGGTACCCGATGACGTCATGTTCAGCCCGTATCGCACCTCTCCGGCGATGGACTCCATCACCGTGCCGCCCACTACCTGGGCGTCGGCGGTCTGGATCATGCCGTTCCGCGTGCTTATGAGCACGCCCGACGCCACCGCGGAGCCCGCCGCCAGGATCGCCAGCAGCGCCACCGCCAGCAGCACCTCGGGCAGGGAAAACCCGCCTCTCGACCGCAGCTTCTTCATGGCGTCACCTTCCATGCCTTGAGGCCGTCCTGCTCGTATATGGTCACATTACCTACAGTGACCGTGGCGCCGCCCCAATCCACCGTCACTTGGCCTGTTGCTGTGGACGTCGCGCTGCCGGACTCCAAGTCGCTGACCGCCTTGTAGAATCCCACGTCCTGCTCTCTCGTGTTCGCGTCGATGCTCCCGGAGGCCGTGACCATTGACGCCAGCAGCATCGTCGCCAGCCCCACGATCAGCAGCGCCACCAGCACCTCAACGAAGGTCTCGCCCAGACGCGAGCGCAGCTTATTTACGGCCCTCTTCATGATCTTCCCTCCGTTTTAAGCGTTTTCCCTTATGATCGTCGTATTCTTTTCCAGCCACGTGACCTCCATGGTGTAAGTGGTGGTGGTCGTGGTCGTCCCCGTGCCATCGGTGCTGCTCGTGCTTGCCGTGGTTATGACGGGAACGGCGGTGCGGATGTTCATATCGGTACGGTAAGCCTTGATCTCATCGGTACCGTTCATAAAGAGAAATTGCACCGTGATGTTGAAATCCTTATCTACCGTAAGCCTTGCCGTGACCGGGTACTTGTCTATGTCCTCGTCCTCGGTGGTGAATTTCAGCGTTACCGGGTAAGTGGGCGGCGTTACTGGGGTGAGACCGGCTGTGTCAGTATAACTTTTGAGCTTATCGAGGTAACACGCCTCAAGGGCCTCCAGCAGCTGTCCGCTGATGCCCCCGTCGTATTCGTAATCAGGTATTTGCCATGTCCCTATCGGTGCGCTTCCCGGCGCGCTCTTCGTCTCTTTCGTTGCTTCGGCCTTGAACGTCTTGCCCACCAGCTCATCGCGCATGAGGTTCACCGCCGAGGCCATGGACAGGTACGCCTGCTGCTCCGCCTTGATGTGCGTATACCGCCCGGAGTTCGCCGCCGCCGCCGTCAGCGCCGCCGTGCCTACCAGGGCGCAGAGCATAAAGACCAGTATGGCGAACAGGATCGTCGCGCCGCCGTTCGAGCGCAGCTTGTTCACAAGTCGCTTCATTCCTCGCCGCCTCCTTGCGTTTCGGGGTCGGCCCCCGGCTCAGAGGACGCCTGCGGCTCCGCCGTCTTGACCGGCGCGGGCGGCAGAGCCGAGGGCTCCGGCGCCCCGGCCCCCTCGGTGGGGGCGGGGTCGGCCGGGGCCGTGGACGCGGGGGTCGTGGACGGCTCGTCAAAGATCTCCGGGCCGTCGGGGAGGGCAGGGGCGCCGGAAGAACCAGCCGGAGCGGTTTTATGATCGCTGACCGTGACCCAACCCACAATGTTGTCCTTTGAGATTGACGTTGAAGATTTTTCCATAGCCGAGTCGTATACGAGAACAAGGAGTCCGCTGTCATCAATTGTTGTTCCAGGTGCAGCGCCATACAGTTTATAAGCGCTAAAGGCTGTTGCATTACTATAACCAGTAACTTCTTTTCCGTCGTACTGATAGAACGATGTGGGCGCTTTCGTGACCGTCAATACTTTTCCGGTATTGTCGATTGTGTAGCTGCCAGACGAATAATACAACACTTTCAGGCTGTTCTTAAGTTCATCCTCGTGACCGGCGGCAACAGTTTTTAACACCAATCCTATGTAGTTGATTTTGGTCTTGTTTGTCGCTGCCGATCCGATCATTTGCACACGGGTGTGGTCGTTGTTAAACATCTGCGCAACCACGTCCGTACTGCTGCTGAACGTACTTATTGTAGAATATCCTAAGATCACTCCAATCTCTCCGTCAGTCCACGGGTAGCTGCTGGGCGCCGCCGTGTTGTTCGCCGGCCAATCGCCGTAGTGGACATAGGCGCCGTTGAACTGCAATGCCGGGAACGGGAAGTTGTTTGTACTGGCCTGCGGCGTCATGCCGCTGCCGGTCCCTGTTCCGGCGGATTTGTCCTTGGTCACGTAGCTCTTCGAGGCCGTACCGAAATCGGTGGTAGTTCCAAAGATGCTTGCCACCAGCTGGCCGTACTCCTTGGCCTCGCCCTGCTTGTGCACCCAGGCGGGAACGCGCGCGCTGTCGTTCAGGTAGTAGTTGTCCTTGTTGTCCGAGTTTTCGGTCGAGCTGATCGCGGAAACCTTCGCCTTGGCGCACCCGCTCAGGTCAACGTAGGTGTAGCAGTTTTTCACAAGGGCAGATTTATTTTTACCACTGCCTCCATCTTTCCCGGCAATGCCGCCCACAACGGCGTTTGCGGCACTATCACCGCTCACTTTGATCGTCCCGCCGGAGTAGCAGTTGGTGATTTCTGTCTGTTTGGTGCTGTTTCTTCCATATCCGCCCAGGATGCCGCCCGCGCCGCAATTATCCGCGCCATTGTCATTCTTAGCGGCAATCGTTGTGCACTCGATGTCGTTCACGGCCGCGCAGTTCTTGATGTCGGCTCCGTGGTAGCCCCATCCGATAAGCCCGCCTACGTACTGCGCGCCTTTGATCTGATACCCGGCCACAACACAGTTTTCAATCGCTGCCGCTTTGCTAGTACCGCCGTCACCGATCGACCCGACCAATCCACCAACGCCGTAATGATCGTTCGCAGCATCTTTCCCCTCGGTTCCGGTGCCGGTGATCGTCGCCCCGTTGGGTGCGTACATGATGATGTTCCGAAGCTCACAGGTTTCGGCGTTGATACTCGCGAACAGTCCGACATCCGTGTCCTTCCCGCTCATACTCAGGTCAAGCACCTTGTAGTGCTGTCCGTCGTAGGTCCCCGCGAATCTCGCCGCGCCGGTGTACGTGTTGTAACCCGCGCCGTAGATGTCATGCGTCTGCTTGAAGACATATCCGCTGGTTGGGTCATCCGGCACGCTCGTGCCGGTTCCCTTCCCGCGGTTCGGAATGTTGTTCAGCTGCTCCACCGTGCGGATCTCAATGGCGTTACCACTACCCTTAAACGCCTTGTCCGACACGCCGGACATACCGGGATTGCAGTAGATATCCTCAGTCTTCCCGTCGTGCGTAACGGTGTACTTGGCGTCCAGATTGCTGTATTTTTCCAAATTGGCTTGACTGGCGTTGTCGATCGTAATTTCATTAAAGTTCGCGTTGGAGTACACCTTCACGTCCGGGTCGTCCGCCTGGCACCACACCTTCAGCTTTTCGTTGACGGCTTTAATGATAGCAGCCCTATTAGCCTGAATTGTGACCTCATCCTGCCCTTTATAGACTTCGCTCTCCGTGCCGATCTTCATATCCTTATTGGTGCTGAAGATCACATACCCGCTGTCGGTGATCTTGTGCTCCCCGATCGCGCCGGTCGCACTGTCCACATGGTGATCAGCGCAGAGTGTGTCCTTGTAGGTCTTCACTTTACCGGCATAGTCGATGTATACGGCTTGGATGGAATACTCGCCGCCCGCCACCTCGTAGTACGCGATACCCGCGGCCCGGGTGCTGTACGGCCAGTCACCGTAGTGGACCAGCACGTCGCCGGTCTCGTCGACGCCCTTATCAACGCCCGCGCGGACACCGACCTTCACCGTGGCGGCCATGGGATACGCTCCCGCGCCCCAGCTCGTGAGGCCGTCCATCTGGTCGTCCGCGTTCGGGACGTACACATAGGCGGCTTTGTCGTCGCCCTGCTTACCGCACATCTGCTCGAAGGTCTGCTTGGTGCCCTGTTCGTTCGCGCCAGTCGGCAGGTATTCAGCCAGGTAGTAGCAGCCGTCAGTAGATGTTGCTTCCTTGCAAATCGCGTAGACCTTCCCATTGCCCGCGCCCGTGTTCTTCAAATCCATGAAGGAGTAGCTGTTCGTGATAGAAAGGTTGTTGTTCACACCTCCTGCAATGCCGCCAACCGTGGCGCTGATTCCAGCTTCGGTCACTGTTCCTCCGGCGTAGCAGTTCGTAATGCCATAATCATCAGTAGCTTTCCCGCGGAACACGCCCGCAATGCCGCCAATGTTGGTAACACTACTTTCCGTGCCCTTGAGGTTGACTACCGCCTGCGAATTGGTAATTGCGGATTTGTCCCCTGTAACACTGCCCACGATTCCGCCGACAGTCTTTGCGCCGGTGATGGTATAACCCGCGACCACGCACTTGTCTATTGTCACATTAGTTGATTCAGCAACAATTCCGGCTGCGTTACCGTTCGTAGACGTGATCTCTCCCTTGCCGTTAGTGGAATAAAGGATCACGTTCTGAATGGTCGGCTTTTGCGTCATATTGTCAAACAGCGCCGCGTTGCCACTTGTCGGCTCAATGTTCAAATCAAGGATCCTATACCCGTTGCCGTCAAACAGCTCAATATCGTTGGTAATAGGCTTAAAGTCTGTTACTACCTCGCCATCGATGTCATGCGTGATGGCGAAATACGCAATTTTTTTACCACCGCCCATACTTCCAAGATTCTTGAGCTGTTCGATCGTGCGGATCTGGATCGGGATCCCAGTGTTCGGCGAGCCCATACCGTCATCCGCAGACGAACCGTCGTCATTTCCGTTTCCGAATTTATCGCTGATTGCCGCGCCGAACGCCGGATAGGCCCTAATGGCGCCTGTAAAGCCAACGCCACCCAACGTCCATTCATCAATAGCGTCACCCGTAGAGGACGGCAATTCATACGCCTGAGCATCCGTGACCGTTCCATCCGGCCAAAGCGCGCTGATAAGGCCCTTCTTGATGGTCTCGGCTGTAGCGATAAGGCCTGTAATGGCTTGGGCCGTTCCTCCGTTCTTCTTCACCGTCACCGCCTTACTCGGGTCCGTATTGAACACGCCGTACCCGTAATCCGTGATGCTCGCGCGCTCGCCGTCCAGGTGGTGGTCGTAGCACAGCGAATCCAGCAGCACCTTCTGGCCGTACAGCTTGCCGTCAACGATCTCTCCGCCGTGGGCGTAGTAGTGGTACTCTTCCTTAGCCGGGCTGCCGTCAGCGTACTTGATGGTTTCCTTCTCCCAGTAGAACAGGCCCACGTACTGCGCCTCGGGCACCTCGCCATAGTGGTAGTTCTTGCCCCCCTCGTCCGTCGCGAACGCCGCGAACGGGAACTGGGCGAACTTATCCGCGTCGGTCGTCTTGCCCGCGACCTTGTTCTCGAGGCCTTTTGCCCTGGCGGTCGCGTCGGGAACCACAAACTCCTCCGCCGACACGCTGTTGGTGACAGTGTTCAGCGCCTGGGTGTCGAGCTTGATCTGCGCCAGGGACACGCCCTTGATGCTTGCGTCGGCGTCAGAGGCCGTCTTGCCGTCAAGGCCAGTGCTCCAGTACTCGTGCAGTACGCTCTTCGGATCCACCTTGCCCGGGCCGATGCCGTAGTAGGTGTTAGCGCCGCTATCCTTCATATCCACATAGGAGTAGACGTCCTGATAGGTGACCGTGGCAGTATTACCCGCCGCGCCCACCAGGCCGCCGGCGCTGCCGCCACCGGTGATCTTACCGCCCGCGTAGCTGTTTGTGATGGTCAATGTGCCGGGCGCATCCGCGAGCCCCACAAGTCCGCCCGTACTCCGAGCAGATGACAAATCAACTGTGGTCTCGCAGTTTTCGATGGTAAGAGTACCTTGATAGTGATGCCCAACCAGGCCGCCCGCGCAACCGTTACCGTCGGTGGATATTGTATACCCCGCCACGATGCAGTTCCTGATCGTTGCGGACGCTCCCTCGGTGCTCTTCAGTATTCCGCTGGCGGAAATACTGGTGTTAGTGATTTTCCCCGCACCCGTAGGCGAGTAAAGGATGATGTTTTCAAACACGCTGTCGCCCTTGACCACGTCGAACAACCCACCGCCATTGATGGTAAGGTCTAAGATGCGATAGAACCCTCCGTCGTAGTGTCCGGCGAAGTTCGTGTTGCTCGTGTACGTTTTACCAGCCCCGTTAATGTCGTGGGTCTGCTTGAAGTGCTTATCGTTGCTGTCCCCGATATTCTGCAGCTGCGCCAACGTGCGGATCTGATACGCCTCCGCCGCGCTGGTGCCCATCTCGGAGGTGTGATCGCCGTGCTTTATCGCCATACCGTACGCCGGATTGACGGTGAATTCTTCGCCGCCTACCGTCCACTTCTGATTATTGCTCTTGCCGCTATGCAGCTCGTAAGCTTGGACCGCCACCGTGCTGCCGCCCAGCAGATTTCTGATCTTCTCGCCTGTGCTGCCGACGGTAGCTGTATTCAACTCAGTCAGGCCGGTAGGCACATTGAACGTCGCCGCCGTATCCGACGACACGACGAAGTACCCGGACTCCGTGATGCCCACGGCGTCCCGGCTGTCGTGGTCAAAGCCCAACGCGTGCTGCTCTTTCAGCGCGTCCTCTTCCAGCAGCTCCACCGGCGCGTCCGGCGTGTCGGAGGGGATATACCACAGCCTGAGAAGTCCGTCCTCGACCTCCCAATAGCCCGCGGCGTTCAGAGGCGCCTCGATCCAGTCGCCGTGGTGCGCCTTAAGGTTCGTGGCATAGGGGAAGTCGTCCGAGGCGTTATACGGCACGGTAGTAAACCCGGACTTATTATCCTGCCTGGGCATGGCCGAGCCGGTCTTGACGGTGGGCTCCTTGTTAATGGTGACGGTGGCGGTTTCGGCCACTTTCCCTCCGGCGTAGTTCTCCGGCGCCTTGGCGCCCATCTTCGTATTCAGCGCCGTGGCGTCGCTGGCGGAGAATTCGCCGGCGAATCTGCCGACAGTCTTGCCGCTGGCGGAGCTGGTGGTGTAGTTCACGCCCGTCATGTACATCGCCATGGACTCTCTGGAGCCGGACGCATATGCGACCTCGATCTTGCCCGCGAACCCGCCGGCCGTGCCGCTGGACGTGTCGGCGGCGGTCACGTTGTAGTTTCTGGTGGAGTAGTCGCCGGCCTCAATGTACCCGCCGGAGTAGCAGTTCTCCACATGGGAGCCCTGGATATGCCCCGCGAAGCCGCCCACCAGGCTCTCGCCCTGGACGCGGATGGCGGAGTAGTCCCCCGTCACGTTGACGCCCTTGCCCAGGAACCCGGCGAAGCCGCCGACCTTGTCGCCGGTGACCGACCCGGTGACCTTAACGCCCATGTCGATAAAGTCGTCTTTGTTATCCTCGCTGATATACACGCCGGATTCGGTGATGGACACCGGGCGGGCGCCTTCCGTGGCGGTAGCGCTGTAAGTGCTGTACGTCCCGTCCGCCGAGCCGATCACGCCGCCGACGTAGAGAGGCTCGCCGTTATTCCCAGCATCGGTTTCAACCGTGATCGTGGGATCGGTGATCGTCACATTGGAAACAGTGGCTTTACCGTTGATTTTGCCGATCGCGCCGCCGACGCCCTCAAACGACAGTCCATCAATGACGTTATCCTCGCTGTCATATGCAATCGCTATATCATCAAGATTAAACGTCACATCATTGATTTCGACATTACGGATCGTGGCGTCGTTGACGACCGCCGCCAGCGTGCCGACATTGGCCGTCTGGTCGCCCCCCTGCTTGCCCAGCGTGCCGCAATCAACTGTAACATTCTCCATCTTCAGCTTTTCGACTGTCGCGCCGCCCAGAAGCTGCCCGAACAGGCCCACATACTGGTTCTTGGTGGAGTCGTTGCTCAGATTAAGATTTTTAATGGTGTGATTGAGTCCGTTGTAGGAACCGCCGTTGAGAATGGCGGGCGCCTGGCCATAGCCGTCCAACCCGGTAAAATACTCGAACTTCGGGTTGCCCAATGCATCTTTATCAGCGTCTTTTTCCTGCGCCGGATCCCTGTTCTTTGTGTTTCCGTCATAGATCGTGTTTGGCTCATACTCATTGTAATCAATGTCCATGTGCTGAACGAAATCACCTTTTATGATCTCGTTCTTTACTTTCCCGTTATTGGCCTCCCGGGAATACCGTGTAAGACCGGCCAGGTTCAGCGCGCTGCGGACAATGATATCGTCAATTTCCGCCTTGGTGTGAAGGAGTTCGTTCCCATCCGGCTCGATCTCCACATAGTTGATCTCGTGCTTCACCCTGATGGTCTCGTAATCGATTTCCCACTTGCCGGAAACTTTCCTTTCGATGTCGACGTTGACCGCCTCATACGGGAACTGCGGGTTGAAGAGATACGTCTGGCCGTTGATCTGCGTGTCCATGTAGAAGTGCTCAGACGCCGCCACGTTCAGCGTCACGTCCGGCAGGACATACCCGTACCTGCCAAGCTCATCTACTGCTTCTTTCAACTCATCATCCTTATTAAGGATTTGGTATTTACTGAAATCGATTCTCTGTTCACATTGAGCGACTGTGGTATGTGTGGGCTGGGTTACGCCGTTCGCATCATAATCAATATCCGGGTTATCTTCTCTCTCATCGCTATTTGCATAATAGGAGTTGATGTCAAGGCGCATAGTGGCCACATCGGCGTCGCTCACCACGATGTATCCGCTCTTGTAGACATACCCGTCCACTCGCAGCGTGTTCACCACTCTGTAATCTCCTGCCGCTGAACCGCTTGCCGCCGCCGGGAAAACGCCGTAAAATCCGATGTACGAAGCACCAGTGTTAAACACGTCGCCGCCCGTCAACTCTATAACTTTATTTGTGAGCTTATTCCCGTAACTGTCCTCGTAGTCGTCGCCCTTTTCCTTGTACAATTCATAATACACAAGGTTATACCGCATGGGCCAGTCGCCGTGGTGGATCGTCTGCTCTACCCACGTTTGATACGGGTACTGCATCGGATCCCCCGTGCCTGTGTCTGCCAGCACATCGATATCATAAGGATTGGCGCTGATTGCTGTAAACTGATATGCGTGCATGGTAACCGTGCGGTCCAGATACTCACGCTCGTCGGTACGGTTGTCGCCGTTCATGGTGCCGATGCCGTAAATGTTGGCGCCCCTAAAGCCCTGCCAATTGCCTGTGGTGTCCTTGATAAGGCCGGCAAAGTTGCCGACAGTGCCCTTTTCATCGCTGTTATCCTCGTTAGCCGGGCAGGACGCGGAGCTGGTGGAGTAGCAGACTCCGCCGAATGACAGTTTACTCTCCTTGGTGGCCTCGATGATCCCCGCAAAGCCGCCCGCCGCGCCGGATTCCACGTTGTTCGCCGTCACGTTGTAATCGGTGGTGCTGTAAATGCCGCGCTCCGTATGTCCGCCGGAGTAGCAGTTGCTAACCGCCGCGTCTTTCAGATGTCCGATGAATCCGCCGACGGAGTATGCGCCCGCGGCCTTCACCGCGGCATAGCATTTATCGATCGTCGTGCCCTCTGTGGCCATGCCGATAAGACCACCCACGGTGTCCTCCTTGAACCCGGTGGTTGCGGTGTTCTGTACGGAGTACTTGTTGTAGGCAGTTGTGTAGGCATCAGTATCGGCCGGAGTTGTCTCCGGCTCCACGTACACGCCGCAGTTGGTGATGGTTACCTCGTTGGGCGTCTTATTCGCCGGGTTCACCGCGCCCGCCAGCGCGCCGAAGCGGACCTTGAATTTATTGGAATCGACACCCTCCGGGAACTTATCCTCGCCGGGATCGGTGGGCGTAGTGGGGCCAGTAGTACCACCACCGCCGGAAGTAGATGTGATGTCCTCAATGACATCAACTTGCAAGATGTAGTTACTTCTGTTTGTACACCCAATATAATATGTTCCAGGTTCTACCTCACATGTTAATAACCTATTTCCACCTGATGATGTAGAATCTGTTTTGATTGCATCCCTGCTACTCGTTGAGCTTAAAATGCTGACAGCCCGCTCATTGGTATTTCCGCCAGCCGTCCACCAGACCTTAACTGTTGCTTTATGAGTAGTTTCAAAGGTAATGTAGTTACCAGTACTGCTAATACTATTATTAAAATAAATTCTGCACTTTGTGTTACAGCCATCAAAATTATACGTTGTATTGGTATGCTCGAACCTGCCGCTATTCCCCCACACAACAGTGAATTTAAATCCATTTGCATCAGTATATGTAGCAGTCTTACCGTCCATTGATGCATTATTGCCCGCTCCAGGGTCAGCAACACCAGTTCCAGCCAGCCAATTTAAATCCTTAATTGTATGTGTCACACTTGTGCCGGTGCTTCCGCCGCCACCACCGGCTCCGCCGCCGCTGCCGCTTGTCGTACTGGCATCGACGGCTGCTTTTGCGTTATTCACCACCGTCGCGTTGATCAGCGTGACGTTCTCGATCTTGCCGCCGGTGATCCTGCCCACAAGGCCGCTCTGGATCTGGACCTCGCTGGCAGTTGTGCCGCTGACGCTCGTGATCTGCCGAATCATGCCGGGCACGAGGTTCCGGATCTCATAGTTGTGCCCGTCATAGCTGCCGCCGTTGATCGTGATGGGCGTGTGGTTGGCGTTACTGTTGCTCCCATCAAGCACCACCGCTTTGGGCATCTTGGTAGCTTCTTCACCCGCGTTCATATACTTGGTGTCCTCGGCATACTTCGCGTAATCGATATCCAGCACCTGGCTGATCGCGGACTTCTGGATGGCCTCGGCTTCCTTGGTGTAGACCTTGGTGTTTATGCTGTTATACTCGCCCACGTTGGACCGGATACCAATATTTGCCAGCTGCCGCGCGGACCTCACCACGATGCCCTCGTAAGGATCGGCCAGCCCGTCGATTCCCTTCTTCGCCATTGGCTTGTTGGGGTCCTCTACGCTGTCGAAGATCTCGCAGGCCATGCCGAAATTGGCATAGAAGATCCGCCCGTTGATGCTCACCGCGTTGTAATAATTTGCCGTCGGTGTATTCAGCGCCTCAGCGGGGACCTCGTATTTGTAATTGTAGTCTTTGCCGTCGATTGTCATTGTGGAAGTGAGCCGCTCAGGTTCCATCAGGAAGCTCTCTTCTCCGACCCTGATGCTGATCTCGCCCAGGTCATCCGCTGTCACGAACATATACCCGTCGTTCGTGGTGTAATCCTTATTCCCCGGCGTACCGCTGGCAAGCGCATCAAGGCCAGCCACATTACCGCCGTTGGCGTAGTAGCCCATCTTGCCGCCCACCGTGTCATAGTAGAGGCCCATGGCCTCGACGTTGATCCAGTCGCCGTGGTGTACCTTCTGCCCGGAGGGATAGGGGAATGTTGTCTCCGTCTGATTGTACGGCTCGGCTGTGACCGTGGGTTCCCCGGTCGCCGTGCCGCCCATATAGTCAGACTCGTCCCTGGGCGCTTCGGCGGTGTAGGTCGTCGTGCTGCCAGTCGTTTCAGCCTTGAACGCTTTCGCGACGGCGTTGAGCATAACAGCTGTTTTGTCAACGCTGAAATTAGTAGCAACCGCGCCGGCGAAAAGGCCGAGCTGGTCGTGATTGGGGCCGCCCACGGAGGCGGTGGAGTAGTCTATTCCGCTGAACAAGGCAGCTCTGGTGGCAACACTGCCCACAAATCCGCCCACGTTTCCACCGCCGGTCACGTTGACGCTCGTATCCAGATATGTAAGCTTATCTGTCGTCGGATCCTCTTCCACATATCCGCCGGCGTAGCAGTTGCTGACCGTTGCGCTATGGATCTGTCCCGCAAATCCGCCGGTGGGGCCTGTGCCGGTGCCATCCGCACCGGTGCCGTTGACCTTCACCGCAGCGAAGGACAATTTGACTTCCGCGTTGTTGTCGATGTCACCGATCAGTCCGCCCACGCCGTTAGCGCCGGAGCCGGTGACGGTCCAGGTCTCGTTGTAATTCTTATCAACATCAATACCCGTGCCGCTTTCCACGTAAATGCCGCAGTTTTCCACCGTGCCACGCAGTATTCCCACGAGGCCGCCGGTGGCGGCGGCGTCGCCGCCCGCCACGGACACATTGACAAGGCGTATGTCCTTCAGACTGCCGCCGGCGCCGACGCTCTCAAACAGCCCCGCGCCATCTGTCGCGGTACCGATATAGAGGTTCTTGATCTCCTTCTCGTGGCCGTAATAGCTGCCCGTCGTCAGCTTCGCCGGCGTCAGCGGCGCGCCGCTCTCCTTGCCCACGGTGAGCCCGCCGCCGGTGTACCCGTCGGCGCCGCTGAACACGATATCCGCCAGCTGGTCATACTTCCAGACCAGCCCCACGGCACTTCCCGCCGCGTCCTGCGGCGCGCTCGTGTCCGTGGTATACTTCTGAATATTGGCAAGCTGACGCGCGGACCTGATAAACACGTCCGTATCATCAAGTGTTCCGATGGTAATATGGGATTTCATCTCCGGCTTTGAGCGGATCGTTGCAGTATCAACCGTGACAGTTCCGCCGGCCGCAGGATATACGAATTCCGTCACGTCGAACGCCTCGCAGGCGAAGGACGCGTTGTAAATAAACGCCAATTTTTGACCGTCAAATTTGATCTCATGATAGTAATTCTTCTCGCTGTCCCAGCCGGTGGCTTCCAGCGTATAGCAATAGTATGTAGTTCCGCCGATCTCGATGGTCTTATGCGCTCCGTCCTCAGTAAGGTCATGTGGAGTCGTATCACCATCCAGCGTAAATTTCCAACCAGTCAAATCGCCCAGCGCCGCATCGGGACTCACGATCCGGTAGAAGTCATCCACCACGATTTTATCTGGCGCAAGCTTATTCTTCACATCGGTCGCGTCTGTACCGGCCGCGCTGGCCGCCTTCGCCGCGTAAATGCCGTAGGAGTTGTCAGCGTACTGCTCGACGTACGCCAGCATCACGCCCTCCACGTCCACGTCCTCCAGCCAGTCGCCGTACTGGGGCATGACGGCACTACCGGTGCTCGTCGTGCCCTTGAGCATCGGGTAGGGGTACGTGTCCAGATCCTTGGTCACGTCCAGCAGCTTATAGGCATGGGTGTTCGCGGGGTCGTTTGTCACGCCGGACCCGACGTTCCAAACGGTGTCGCTAAAGTTCGCATCTGGAGTCTTGACAAGGTTCTTGAGCTCATCAGTGTTCGTGGCCTTGCCGGAATTCGGCGCATACGTCACGCCGCTCTGGGTGACGTAGTAATTCGCCATGTCCCCGCTGAAAGTGCCGTAGTAAATCGTGGACGTTGCTCCCGTCGCAGGCACCACATACCGCACGGCGGCGTAGGAGCCGCCGTTCACGGTGGGGGGTGCGGAGGCGCTGTTATTTCCCACCAGGCCGCCGGCGGAGCCGCTGGCGTTGGCGATAATGCCCGCCGCGTAGGAGTTGGAAATGCTCAAAGATGTTGCTGCCGCGTCAACATTCCCGACCAGGCCGCCCGCCGTGACCGCGCTGTCGATATACCCGGCGGCGTAGGAGCCGGTAATGGTGGTGGTTGCGTTCGCCGAGCCCACAAGTCCGCCAACATTGCTGGTGCCCTCCTCAATCGTAGAGGCAAAGCTGTTCGAAATAGTGACGGTCCCACCGGCGCTGCCGATCAGCCCGCCGACGTTGCCGCTGTTGCTCGTGATGTACGGATCGATCAGCGTAGGCGCAGGAGGCGTAGCAACAGGATAGTCTTCGAGATAGACCTTACAGCCGCTCACGTTGACGGTGTCGGTGGTCGCGCCGATAAGGGCGCCCACGCTGCCGTCACCCTCGACCTTGGCGTTGATGAGCGTGATGTCTTTCAGCTCAGCGCCCTCGATATAGGCAAACAGGCCGGCATCGGTAATATGCCCTGTCGCATCGGTGTTCTCTTTCGCGTCCAGATTGCGGATGGGCAGACTACGCCCGTCGTAGGATTTCAGGGCGTTGTTGTAGATGGCGGTGAACTGTCTCAGGTCAGAAACTGTACCGCTGGTTTCATCTACTTTTCCGTAAGTATTCGCCCAGAATTTGATATCATCGGAATCTTTACCGGGCGTGAATGTGTGAGAGGTAGTATCGAAAGTTCCGTTCGGCTTGGCAAAGTCGATCTCCCGCGTCTGCTCGGCAGCGGTGATAGCGTTCGTCACCCCGGAGGTAGCAGTATCCAGGTTCTGCAAATGCCGCCCGTAGGCGATCTCCGCGGTCTTATCGGTGCCGTTATCCGTCACGTTCGCGAACAGGCTGTTCGTCTCCACCGACACCACCTGCGGAATGAGCGCCTTCGCGTCGGCGCCAGTTCCCACGGTCCCGTTATAATACAGCTTCACACTTACCGTGATGTTGTCGCCGGGTTTGATGTCGGGATAATCCTTTACCCAATCCTTGAACTTTCTGCCCACAGTCCAGGAATGAGCGGTAGGGGCCACCTCCGTATCAGGGTAAACCTTGAGCGTATCAAGCACGACGATACCGGGAGCGTCACCGTCCCAAAGGTTCGCACCTTTGATAATAGGCGTGCCATTGACCATGACGTCTACCATGATATTATTATTAGTAAGCGATGTGCCGGTGATCGCGGGGACCTGGATCGTCAGTTGCAGCTCCTCGGCGTTGATGAGCGTGAGCTCGGGGAAAGGCATCTGATTGACCGCGATACGGTCCACACCTTCGCCGCCGTAGTAACCCACGGGCACATCGATACGGGCGCTCTTTTCGGTGTCCTCAAGCTTATAGTCGTCCTTATAGGTAAATTTGCTGCTTTCGCCCTCCCAATACCAAACGGCATGGACGGCGCCGGTCTCTTGGTTGTACTCTACGACATAATTGTTCCTCTGGAGTTCGGACTCGATGGACCCCGCCGGGACGATCTTATGTAAACTATCCGCGTCTGTAGTGGTACTAAGATAGTCAAATTCCACCTTCGTGCGGTCGGCGACGGTGCCGCCGGCGACCTCCTCGGAATATTTACAGAAACCATCATGTCCTGCGGGCACGCCTTCCTTGTCGGCGGCCAGGATCGCGGAGATCTCGTTCTGGGCGGCCAGGAAGATGGTCCGGGCGCTGTCATCAAGCTCAACAAGCTTCAATTCCCGGTAATACGCGATGACATTGGGCACAGCTACCGCCAGCAGTATGCTTATGATAGCTACTACGATTATCACTTCAACCAGGGAGAAACCCCGTTTCCGATTGGTTTTTCCAAATACGTTCATCCAGATCACCTCAAGAAGCTATGAAAGGCTTGTTGACATAATATATCAGGTCCGCGTACGCGGGAGGTATACATAATTCCGGCGGGGCCGCCCCGCCCCGGAACGTCCGTTATTTGCAAATAACGCTAAACAGCACCGATGGGCCGACACTTTTGTCGGCCCTTTTTCGGGGATAGTCTTCCCAGATATTTACTTCTGATCGATCGCTTTTCCCCGAATGATCGGCTTGTTTACATAATAAATCCGGCTTGTACAGCCGCCCCGCTTTACATAATAGGGCTGCTTCCGGCGGGCACCTTCTCATAGAAGGTGATATTTCCCGACACGCGGAGCTCTCCCGTCTCCACGCTGCCATTGGAGGCTTCAAATGACAGGGAGTCCAGCAGGCACCTGTACCCCGTGCCCGTCAGGTTCGCCAGGATCTGCCTGGCGTGATCGTAATCCCGCGCCGTGAAGCTGAACCGCACGGTGCGCTCGGCCACGTTGTTGTCGTTGACGCGCACGTTGTCGAAGCTCAGGCTCTGCTGGGTCCCGGCAAATATGACGTTGAACAGGTTCATAAGCGTCTGGATATTGTCGTAATCAGGCATTTTCGTGACCTGATCGGCGGGCATCGCGTCCACGATGGCCAGCTCATCCTTCATCTCATTATACATCTGCAGCCGCGCGTTTGCCACCTCCTGCTGGAGCAGCACGTCGTCGGTCTCCAGCGCGATCTCATCCTGCCGCTGGACGATGGGATAATGTACCAGATAGAAGTAGAGGCCCACGAGCAGGATCAGCACCAAAACGAGCAGCAGCAGCTTTTCACGCCGGGAAAAGCTCCGGTTCATAAAATCGCTCACTTTGCCTCACTCCCCCTCTTTTTCCACCTCTGTGGCGTCCACGAGCTCCACCGAGAGGCTCGCCGAGCCCGTCACGGCCTCCTGGTCGTCGCTGGCGGTGAACACCGTCACGCTGCTCACCATCGGCTCGCCCTCCAGCGTCGCGATCAGCTGGCTGATCTGGCTGAGGTTCAGATCCGTGACCGACAGGTTGATGGTCTTCCCGGACACCGAGAGGTCCTGGACCTCGCACACCGGGAAAACGTCGCGCCTGAGAAGGTCCATCACGTCCAGCCGGTCGGCGATGGTCCTGTCGAAGCCCTCATAGGAGTACATATTGTAGCGCTCCCGGACCTCGTCATAGTCGGCGTACTGGGCCTGCGTCGCCGCCAGCTCCGCCTTTTTGCCCGCAAGCTCCGCCTCCGCCTCATTGAGCTTCGCGTAGCGGTCCACCACGGCGAACTTCGAGAAAAGCGCCGCCAGTATGATGACCACCAGCACGCCCGGGATCCACTTTTTGGGGTCCGGGTACCGCCGCTCCCGGATCGCCAGGTTCAGCGTCCGCTTGCTGGGCTCCACCTTCTTTTTAGACGTCGCTCCGGAAAGCTTAACTTCGTCCTTTTTCTTCTTTTCCGTGACTGCGCCGGCCAAAGCTGCCGCCTCCTTTTACTGTACTGCCGCTCCAACGGCCGCCGCCGCCACGGACGCCTCCATGGCGGTCTCCTCGTCTATATCGGGCCAAAATTCGCTCATGTCCTTGACTTCCAGGTCCAGGGCCCGCCGCAGCGCGTCCTTCAGGGCCTCGTTGCGGACCCCGCCGCCGCCCAGATGGATGTGGCGCAGCTCCTCGCCGCCGGAGTTGAACCGGTAGAAGTTCACGGCCTTCGTGACCTCCACCGCGATGGAATTATAGATGTCCTCGCACCGGGGAAGCCGCGTACAGCCGTTGTAATCCGACGCCAGATACGTCTCCGCCACGTGCCGGTCCACGCCGAACTGGTCAGCCACCGCGTCGATCAGCGCCGAGCAGCCGAAATCCATCACGCGGACGCTCTCGAACCGGTCGCCGGTGAATATGTAAAGCCTCATCGTGCCGCAGCCCAGGTCCAGGATGCAGTGCCCGTGGCCCGTGTCGCCGCCGGAGCGCAGCAGGGCGATATACGCCAGCTCCTCCGGCATCGCCGTAACCAGCTTGAAGCCGGCCTTTTTGAACATCGCCATCAGGTCCGCCACCAGCGTCTTCTTCACCGCCGCGGCCATCAGGTCCAGCTCCAGCGGCTTGCCCTCGTCGTCGCGTTTCACGTCCACCACCGCGTAGTCGTAATAATACTCCTCTTTCTCCCCGGAGATAAAATCCCGGAACTCATACGGCAGATTGAACTTGAGCTGTCCCTCGGACATATACGCCGTGGTGAACCGCCTGCAGTAGCACTGGGACGCCGGCAGCACGAATGCCGCCTCCTTCACCCGCAGCTTTTCCGACTTCCTCAGCTCTCTGAGAAAGTCCGCCATGGCCTCAAAGGACAGGATCTGCCCGTCCCGCATCAGCCCCTCCGGCGTCTCGGCATTGACCACCCGTCCGATCCTTCCGCCCTCCCGGACAGCCGCGTGGACGGTCTTGGTGCCAATGTCGAACCCGATACATTTTCTGCTCATGTATGTTCACTCCTTTTGGGGGGGAAGTCTCAGCTCAGTCCCCACAACCCCATATACCACCCGATCACCGCGTCGCCGGCGAGGGCGGTAACGACCGCCGCCAGGGCGATGGCCGGCCCGAACGGGAACTGGCGGGACGGGCCGCGGGACGGGATGGCGAACAGAAGGCCGATCACACAGGCCAGGATGATCATCAGCAGGCTGTTCCACGGCCCCAGATACAGCCCCACCAGCGCCAGCAGCTTCACGTCCCCGCCGCCCAGCGACTCCTTGTTCAGCAGCTTATCCATGAGGAGCGAGATCCCCAGGATCGCCCCGCCCAGCACCAGCGCCGTGACGATCCCCTCCAGCGCCCGGCGCTTCCAGTCCTCATAGGTGGGCAGGAAGGCCGCCCAGGAGATCAGCGCCACCAGCATCGGCCCGTTTGGCAGGATCATCGTGTCGTAGTCGATGAAGCTCAGCAGCATCAGGCACCCCGCCAGGATCATCAGCTCCGCCGTCCTGGGGCTCACGCCGAAGCGCAGGAAGATCCCGGCGAAAATGACCGCGCCCAGCAGCTCCGTGATGGGGTACCGCGCGGAGATGGGCTTGTGGCAGCTCCGGCACCGGCCCCGCAGGAACACCCAGCTGAAGATCGGCACCAGCTCCAGGGCCGACAGCGTGTGCCCGCACTCCGGGCACCGCGACCGCCCACGGGGGTACTTCTCCCCGGCCTCGTACCGCTGGGCCCAGCAGTTCAGAAAGGAACCCATCACCGCGCCCAGGGCCGCCGATAACACGGTGAAATAAATGGTCAAAAAAGGCATATCCGCGCCTCCGGCGCTTCTTTTCGATAGTTTTCGCGTCGCCAGGCCCGCGGGCGGGGGCCCTTCCTCCGAAGGACCCCCGCCCCCGGACCCGGGGGCTCCGGCGCAACCCATCGCCGGGGGGGAATTAAGTCGACGATCAACTACCAAGGTTAATATTTGCAGCAGGAACAAGATCTTGCTGAGTGATAACAGCAGCATAACAAGCTGCCGTATTTGTACCGATCTTACCAATCGCGTCGTCGCCCGTACCGAACTGTGTCATATTTGCAACAGTCTGTTCAGTTGCGTGGCAGAAATACTCGCCCGCATTGTGACCTGTGGTCGGATTGATATACATGCTTTCAAACTGCTCGGTTTTAAAGTTATACTTGCCTGTGATAACCCACTTAGTCGTCCCGTCAGCATGACTCTCAAAATCTTTCGACGCCAAAATTGAAGCAACACCCATAGACTTAAGTGCGCGGGCATTATTCCTGTGAACGCCCAGGCGGGCCTTCTCAAGAGCGCCAGAGAAGATGGGCACAGCGATAGCGACCAGCACAGCGATGATGGCCACGACGATCAGCAGCTCAGCCAGGGTAAAGCCCTTCTTGTTGAGCTTCTTTGCGAAGAAATTGATCACTTCAATGTCCTCCTTACAGTATTAGTTTTGGTGTGGGGGCTCAGGCGCCGGCCTTTTCGTCTTTTGCGGCGCCTGAGCCAAATTTATATCCTGCGCGGGCGGGTTGTTACCCGCGAGAGATACCGAAAGATAAGCCGAACTTACATTCCCATTCCTTCATACATACTGAACATGGGCACGTAGATGGCGATGACGATAAAGGCCACGAACACGCCCAGGATGACGGTGATCATGGGCTCGATCATCCGGAGCGCCCGGTCGGACGCCCGCTCCGCCTCCTCGGTGTAGAACTCGCCGACGGTGTGGAGGGTGGTCTCCAGGGAGCCGGACTCCTCGCCGATGCGGGCCATCTCCACCAGCATCGCCGGCAGGTTATTGACGTCCTTCAGCACGTCCCCCAGGGAGTTGCCGGTCTCCAGCTTCGCCACGCATTTCCCCAGCTCCACGGCCACGCTCCGCTGGTCCATGATGCGGGAGACGATGTCGATCACCCGTGTGACCGGCAGGCCCGCCCCCAGCAGGGTGGAAACGGTGTTGGCGAACTGGGCGGCGGTGTTCATGGTGGCGATGCGCCCGATGATGGGGATCTTGAAGCGCAGCCTGGAGAGATTGATCCTGCCCTTCTCCGTGCGGCCGTAGGCAAACAGGCCGATGGCCAGGGCGGCGATGACGATGAGCAGCACCGGCCAGTAACTGGAGAAGAAGTGGGACATGGCGATCAGGGCCCTCGTGGGCCAGGGCAGCTCGGAGCCCATGTTCTCGAACATCTGGATCATGGTGGGCACCAGCACCACCATGACGATGCCCACCACCACGAACGCCAGGATGATGACGATGATGGGGTAGGTCAGGGCCGACTTGACCTTCTGGCGCACCCTGTGGGCCCTGTCGTAATAGACCTTCAGGGTGTCGAAGGACTGCTCCAGGGTACCGGACTCCTCGCCGGCCCGGACGGACTCGATGAACACGGCGGGGATCTTCTTGCCGTTCTTCTCCAGGCTCCTGGACAGCGAGTACCCCGCCGCCACGTCGGCGGCGCAGGCGGTGAGGATGCGCTTCATCAGCTTGTCGGAGGTCTGGTTGGCGATGAGCTCCACCACCCGGCTCATCGGCAGTCCGGCCTTGAGCATGATGGAGAACTGGCTGGCCGCCAGGCTCAGGGATTTGTCCTCCACCCACAGCGGCTCGTTGATGTCGATATTGATCTTCTTTTTCTGTTTGATCGGCTGGAGGTCCTCCACCACCGCGTAGTTCCGCCGAAGCTCCTGCACCGCCTCGAACTCGTCGTAGGCCTCCAGCACTCCGGTGGCCACAGACCCGTCAGAGGCCTGCGCCCGGTATTTGAATGTCTGCATATCCGGCCTCCTTTGCCGCCTGCGCTCTCCGTCCCGTTAATAGGTATTCTTCTTCACATACTCCCCGTCTCTCGCGGCTTTCCGCGCGGTCTCGGGGGTGATGACCCTGTCCTTGCAGAGCTTGATGAGGCAGTTGTCCATGGTGATGCTGCCCTCCTGCGCGGAGGTGCCCAGGGCGGAGACGATCTGGGGGGTCTTGCCCTCGCGGATGAGGTTTCGGATGGCCGGCGTCACGATCATCAGCTCGCAGGCCGCCACCCTGCCCTTCTCCCGTCTCGGCAGGAGCTGCTGGCTCAGCACCGCCATCAGGGTGGTACTGAGCTGCAGTCTGATCTGCTTTTGCCGCTCCGCCGGGAAGACGTCCACCATGCGGTCGATGGCCTCCGGGGCGGAATTGGTGTGCAGCGTGGCAAAGACCAGGTGTCCTGTCTCCGCCGCGGTGAGCGCCGTTTCGATGGTATTCAGGTCCCGCATCTCGCCGATGAGGATGACGTCCGGGTCCTCCCGGAGGATGGCCCGGAGGCCGTCGGAGTAGCTCTCCGTGTCGGTGCCGATCTCCCGCTGGTTGATGACCGCCTTATCCGGGGTGTATATGTACTCGATGGGGTCCTCCAGGGTGATGATATGCTCGGCGCTGGTGTGATTGATCCTGTCCAGCATGGCGGCCAGCGTGGTGGACTTGCCTGAGCCGGTCTCGCCGGTGACCAGGACGATGCCGCGGTTGAGGCCCGGAAGCGTCTGTACCGCCGGCGGGAGGCCCAGGTCGTCCAGGTTGGGTATCTTGTCCGCCAGGATACGGATGGCCGTGGATACGGACCGCTGCTGGTGGAAGATATTGATACGGCAGCGGATGTCCCCGGCGAAGGTGATCGCCAGGTCCAGCTCCCCGATGTCCCGGATCCGGTCGTACTCGTCGCCGGCCATCTCGCGGGCGTAGGCCTCACACTGGTCCTGTGTCAGCGGCGGCTCGCCGGGGAAGTCCGTGAGGATCCCGTCGATCCGCACCTTCGGCGGCAGGCCCAGCACCAGGTGTATATCCGACCCGCGCATATCCCTGGCCCGCGTGACGAGCTCAGTAAGCTCCATCGCCATAGTCAAATCTCCTTCATCATTATGAATCCACCGTCGAATTGATCACTCTGATCGCTTCCTCCGCGGTGGTGGTGCCGTTCAGCACCAGCGCTCTGACCGCCTCCTGGAGGGAGGTGTAGCGTCCCTCGGAGATGCTCTCGGTGAACTCCGCGCGGTGCTTGCCCTCGGCGATGGACCGCTTCATCTTCCGGTCCAGCATCAGGATCTCAAAGGCGCCCGTGCGTCCCCGGTAGCCGGTGTGGTAGCAGTGGGCGCAGCCGGCGCCGCGGTAGAACTTCCGCGGCTTGTCGGGGTCCAGCCCCAGCAGCCTCAGCTCCTCCGGCTCGGCCTGATATTCCTCCCGGCACTCCGGGCAGATCTTGCGCACCAGGCGCTGGGAGATGATGCCGTTGAGCGCCTCGGCGATGATATACGGCTCCACGCCGATGTCCACCAGGCGGTCCAGGGCCGAGATGGCGTCGTTGGTGTGGATGGTGCTAAGCACCAGGTGGCCCGTGATGGCCGAGCGCATGGCGATCTCCGCCGTCTCGCCGTCGCGAATCTCGCCCACGGCGATGATATCCGGGTCCTGACGGAGGATGCTCCGCAGTCCTCCGGCGAAGGTCAGGCCCTGGCGCTCGTTGATCTGCACCTGGTTCACGCCGTCGATGTCGTACTCCACAGGGTCCTCAAGGGTCACCAGATTCGTCTCGTCCGTGTTGAGCGACCGGATCATGGTGTACATGGTGGAGGATTTACCGGACCCCGTAGGTCCCACGATGAGGATCATCCCGGTGGCGTTCCTGATCAGGGCGTTATATTTTTCCAGGTTCTCCCCCTCCAGGCCGATGGCCCTGGCGTCCAGGAGCTGGGCGGAGCGGTCGAGCAGACGGACGGCGACCTTCTCGCCGTATATCGTCGGCAGCGTGGAGAGACGCAGGTCTATGTCGTGGCCCTTCATCCGCACGTTGGCGCGGCCGTCCTGCGGGACGCGGTGCTCGGAAATGTCCATACCGCCCATGATCTTCAGCCGGCTGATGACCGAGCTCTGGATGTCCTTCGGCACAGTCAGGATGCTCCGTAGCAGGCCGTCGATGCGCATACGCACCACCATATCGCCGTTCCGGGGCTCCAGGTGTATATCCGACGCCCGCTCCACCGCGGCGCGCTCGATGATCGAGTTCACGAGCCTCACGGTGGGGGCCGACTGTGTCTCGTCCTCCAGATCCTCGCTGGCGGGACGTACCTGGGCGCTTTCCCGCCCGGCGGACTCGAATTTTATCTCCTCAATGGCCCTGGCCGCGCCCTCGTTGCCGTAGAGCGTGGCGATGGCGCGGTCCACCGCCGCGGCGGTGGCGATCCTCGGGGACACCCGGCGCCTTGTGGCGGTCTTTACGTCCTCGATGGCCACGAAGTTCAGGGGGTCGGCCATGGCCAGCACCAGCTCGTCCTTGTCAAGGCGCACCGGTACCACACTGTGCTTTTTCGCGATAGCCTTCGGCAGGACCTGTGCCAGGTCCATGGGGATATGTACGCGGCTCAGATCGATAAAGTCGATGCCGAGCTGCATCTCAAGCGTCTCAATGAGGTGCTGCTCGCTGATGATGCCCTCCTCAATGAGGACCGCCCCAAGCCGCTTGTGGCTGGTCTTCTGTGCCTCAAGGGCCGTCTTCAGCTGATCCTCCGTGATAAGTCCCACCGAGGTAAGAAGATCGCCCAAACGCATATACGCCATCTGGAAGCCCCCTTCCGACAATAGTTGGAAATTGCGGATAATGATCCAAAGCTTATAACATCGGAATCATTTTATATGTGACGCCTTGTCATTATGTACATAATAGAAATTACACCCCCCCCCCGGTAAAAATTTACAATCCGGGAGGAGGTGTGAATAATGACGAAACCTTTCCACATTGATGGCAACATTATACGAGAACTTTCCCAATATGTCAATACGTTAAAGTATATTTTATACAGGAAACTTTTGTGCAAATGCCGCGGTTCCTGCGCTCCGGCAAACCGCTGAAACGGCAGGCGCCATCAGATTTTGGACATCTGCCGCAGCACCACCGGCCTGTGGATCGTACCCGGCGCCGAGAAATCGGAGCAGCAATTTCTGTCCCATTACAAGACTATGCGGAAGCGCGAAAAAAAGACGGCGCAGCAATATTGCTGCGCCGCCTCTGACCGGATCATTTTCACTTACAGGCGCCGCCCTGAGGGAGCGTCTCCCAAGGGAGGCCGCCTTCGATTTATGTGGGGCAGCGATTACTTCGCCACCGCGTCCTTCAGGGCCTTGCCGGCCTTGAAGACGGGGACCTTGGTCGCGGGGATCTTGATCTCCTTCTTGGTCTGGGGATTGCGGCCGACGCGGGCGGGACGGGCCTTGACCTCGTAGGTACCGAAGCCGACCAGCTGCACCTTTTCACCCTTGGCCAGAGCCTCGGTGACGGAGGCGACAACGGCGGAAACGGCGGCGTCGGCGTCCTTCTTGGACAGACCGGCCTTCTCGGCCACGGCGGCGATGAGTTCGGTTTTATTCATGACAATACCTCCAAAAATTTTTTCTTGGGTGCGCGTGCGGTTCTACCGCTATACTTAAAGCGCGTACGCGCTGTTAAGCCCTGGTCTCCGCTTGCTTTACCTCGTTCCAGAGGCCGTCCAGCTCCGCCAAGGAGAGCTTGTCCATGGTCTGGCCTCTCTGATCTGCCAGTTCCTCCACCCGGCGGAACCGGGCGGCGAATTTGTCGCTGGCGGCCTGGAGGGCGTCCTCCGGGTCCACCTTCAAAAACCGGGCGGCGTTCACCGCCGCGAACAGCAGGTCGCCCAGCTCCTCCGCCGGATCGCCGTCCCCGGCGATGGCGGCTTTCAGCTCCGCCGTCTCCTCCGACAGCTTGTCCAGCGCGCCGGACACGTCCGGCCAGTCGAAGCCCACCTTGGCTGCCCTCTTCTGCACCTTCTCCGCCCGCCACAGGGCCGGGAGGGTCCTGGCCACCGCGTCCACCGCGTCGGCCTGAGAGGCCTGTCCCTTCTCCTTCTTTTTGAGTTTCTCCCAGTTGGAGAGGACCTCGCCGGTGGAGTGGACCGTCACGTCCCCAAACACATGGGGATGGCGGTAGATGAGCTTACGGCACTCCCCGTCGGCCACGCCGTCCAGATCGAACCGGCCCGCGTCCTCCTCGATGGAGGCGTGGAAGATGACCTGGAGGAGAACGTCCCCCAGCTCCTCCTTCATGTGGTCGGGGGAGTCCTCATCGATGGCCTCGGCCAGCTCGCAGGACTCCTCCAACAGGCCCCGCCGGATGGACTGGTGGGTCTGTTCCATGTCCCAAGGGCAGCCCCCCGGAGCGCGGAGGATACGGACGATCTCGATCAGGTCATTCAGGGTGTAACTTTCTTTCTCCAACCAATTTACCATACTTTCGCTCCCAATGCAAGCACTTTCCGCATCAAATCGCAAAAAGCGCAAAAATTTGACATTTTAACCAATCCGTTCCGGTTTTCCCGGCGGGGCCTCCGCAAAAAAGGGCCCTCCGGTCAGCGCAGCCGCAGCAGTTTGGCGATCTTGTCCCCCTTGGGCATAAGGGAGAGGTCCTCTCTGGAGATGGCCCGGGTCAGCAGGACCAGGGCGAAGTAGATCACCACGCCCACCCCCATGGCGACGACCACGCAGGCGGCGTTGCCCAGGTTGGACAACTCCCCCTCATGGCCGAAGGGGCCGAACCCGGCCAGGAGCCGGGAGGACAGGCCGTACACCGCCCACACGGCCAGGCCCATCACCGCCGCGTTCAGCACCGGCTTGACGAATACCCGAAGATAGCTGAGGGATTTGGGCAGCACCAGCTTGATGATGATCAGGTCCAGCACGGCGATGAGGCCAAAGCAGGCCAGGGTGCTGAAGGCGGCGCCCCTGATGTTGACCTCCGGGACGGCCACCAGGAAGAAGTTCATGACCACCTTCAGCACGCAGCCGACGATGGTGGTGATCATGGTGACGGTGGCCAGCTTATAGGCCTGCATGATGGAGTTGCACACCAGCATCAGGCACACGGCGATGGCCGCGAAACCCAGCACCGACAGCATCCGGCCGCCCAGGGCCACGTCGGTGGCGGGGAACAGCAGGCGGATGATGGGCTCCCCCAGCACCGACAGCCCCACCCCGGCGGGGATGGCCAGCAGGGCGGTGGTGCGCAGGGCGGTCTCGCTGACCAGGGCGCCCTGCTTATAGTCGCGGACGGCGCAGGCCCGGGACACCGCCGGGATGACGCTGGCCGTCAAAGGCACCATGAACTGGGTGGGCAGATTGTAGAGGGTGATGGCCTTGTCGTAGACCCCTTTCAGGGTGGCGGCCTCCGTCTCCCCCAGGCCCACCGCGTCCTGGAGCCGGCCCATGACCAGGCTGGCGTCGATCAGGTTGGCCACCGCCATCACCGAGGAACCCAGGGTGATGGGCACCGCCAGGGCCACCAGGGTGCGGAGGATGTCGCCGGTCTCATCGGGGGTATCGTCATATTTGGGGGCGTGGGCACGGTACCTCCGGTAGACAAAGAGCATATACACCGCCGCCAGGCCGCAGCCGATGCTGACCCCCACGATGGCGCCGCCGGCGGCGATGGACTCGTCCACCCCCCGGCTGACCATGATCCAGGCCAGGGACAGGCCGAAGACCAGCTTGCACATGGCCTCGATGATCTGGGAGACGGCGGTGGGGGCCATGAGGGAGTGGCCCTGGAAGTATCCCCGCATGGCGGACAGGGGGCAGATGAAGAACAGGGCCGGGGCCAGAGCCAGGATGCTGTAATAGCTGCGGCTGTTGTTCATCAGATCGGCCAGCTGGCGGGGGAACAGGAACATGACGGCGCAGGTGATGGTGCCCAGGGCGCAGAACGCGACCAGGGAGATGCGGAACACCTTTTGCACCTGGTTCCCCCGGCCGGTGGCGTGGGCCTCCGACACCATCTTGGACAGGGCCACCGGCAGGCCGCCGGTGGAGATGACGATGAGCAGGGAATAGATATAGTAGGCGATGTTGAAGTCGGCAAAGGCGGCGTCGCTCAGGATCCAGCCCAGGGGGATCTTGAACAGGGCGCCGATGACCTTGACGATGATGATGCCCGCCGCCAATATGGCCGCGCCGCCGAAAAACGAGTTCTTTTTGGGTTCAGGACCAGCCATAGTCTCAACTCTCCTTCAATATCCGCCGGGAAAGGTACGTCCTGTTTCGATATATGACCGTCTCCCCCGCCGTAT
Organism: uncultured Oscillospiraceae bacterium; assembly: GCA_947624465.1. GTDB lineage: Bacteria > Bacillota > Clostridia > Oscillospirales > Oscillospiraceae > Enterenecus. The sequence goes on along the minus strand of CANQKJ010000005.1, from coordinate 672 downwards.
GCCGGCCGGGGGGCGGAGGGGCGGACCTTCGCGGCGCCGTCGGACATATAGTGTACACCTCTTCCATGGAAAAATCAATGAAAACGGCGTAAATTTCGCAATTCCCCGGGGGCGGGGCGCAAATGGGCCGGAAACGGTTGAAATGGCGAAAACAATTTGCTATAATGATAAAATCTGTGAGTGTGGCCTTCCGGCGCCCCCCGGCCCGGAGGAGAGAGGGTCGTTTGTTTTGAGGAACGGATCATGAAATACGAATACTGGACGCTGAAGCCGGCCCCCTCGGCGGCCGGCATGGCGGAGCTGACCGGGGCGGGACTGGCCCCCCTCTGCGCCGCCGTGCTGTGCGCCCGGGGACACAGCCGGCCCGACGAGGCCGCCCGCTTCCTCTCCTACGGGATGGAGCGGCTCCACGACCCCTTTTTGATGAAGGACATGGACAGGGCCGCCGCCCGCGTGGCCGCCGCCCTGGACCGGAACGAGATCATCGCCGTCTACGGCGACTACGATGTGGACGGCATCACCGCCACCGCCCTGCTGTCCGACTTTCTCACCCGGCGGGGGGGCGCGGTGGTCAGCTATATCCCCGACCGGGAGGGGGAGGGCTACGGCCTGAACCGGGACGCCATCGGTCGTCTGAAGCGTCAGGGGGTGTCCCTGATCGTCACGGTGGAC
>CANQKJ010000004.1 GCA_947624465.1 uncultured Oscillospiraceae bacterium | reverse complement strand
TATCTGGATATCTGGTCGCTGGAGCCACACTTCCGAACCATCGACCGCGCTCTGATGAAACTGTACTCCGAGAAGGATGAGAGCTATGCGGAGACGGTTTCAGAGGAACTCAATCTGCTGGCGGGGACGCACGTCTACTTTGAGTTTCTGAAACAGGATTGGGAGAAGCGCCTCGACCGGGCCAGGGCTGTTAGCTATCAGAAGTGCATGGATCTGCTGCCCCACAAGGCCATCTCTCATATCCCCAGCAACATCGATACCATCCAGAAGCAGCTCAAGCTGTTGTTCGCTCAGGTGCTGGACGTGGACGTGAAGGACAAACGCTCCGTGCCGGAGAAGATGGTGTCTTACTATGACTACTATGGTAAGAGGCCATTGGATGTTTATCAATTTCAACCACTGACGCTGAACCTTGAGGTGGTGGATGTAACCACCTTTGCGGAAGTCTTGCGCCCCACTACTATCTACGATCTCATCGACTACGCGGTGCGGGAGTGCGTGAGGCGGGAGTTGCGGATGCGGGTGTGCAAACACTGCGGGCGGTACTTTGCCATCTCCAAGCGGCTCACCGCGGAGTATTGCGATTTGCCCATCGATGACAAGGGCCGTACCTGCAAGGATGTGGCGGCGGGCATCCAATGGACGAGGCGCAGCCAGGAGGACGAGGTGTTCACCGCGTACCGGCGGGAATACAAGAAGCGCTTTGGCTGGATCAGGGCCGGGAAAATCGACAAGGACTCCTTCTACGCGTGGGGCGAGAGGGCCAGAGAGAAGAAGGAGGAGTGCGAGGCTGGGACGATCTCGCAAGCGGAATTCGAGCGATGGCTGAAGGAGTCGTAGGTGATCCACCAGTAGCGGAACAGGCCGCAGTGTCACGGCTTTAGGGTTTTGCGGTCCTTGATTTTCTAAGACTCAAAACCGCAAAACGAGAGTGGGCTGTGTATTTACCTTACCTCTCTGAAAAACGGACTTACAAGCGTGACATGGGTTTCCTGCTTTCTACGCATTTAGGGGCTTCGCAGCCCTTGATTCTGTAAGGCTCAAAAGCGCGAAACAAGGGGGGGCTGTGTACCTGCCTTACTGCCCCTCGAAAACGGTTTCTATATGCGTAGAAAATACTTCTTCCAAAAGGCAGGGCCGCTCCATTTGCGGATGGAGCGACCCCAATGCGTTGAGCGGTCAGATCACATAGACCCGATACTCGGTGTGGGTGTAGACCCCGTCTATATAGGTGTCCCACGCCTCCAACGAGTAGGACCCCGGCGGGCAGGAGTTGAACAGCTTGGCCAACTCGCTGTCCTGCGATTCTGTAAGATTCACAAGTAGGAAACGAAGGGAGCCGCTATACTTCCCTTAATACCTTCAAAAAGCGTGGTCTAAAACACTGGTAAACTATTGGTTGACCCAGATTCCAGGGGGGCATTATTTCCGACCCCTATAATAATGATATCGAATATTATTATCGTATCGTTAGCTCTGCGACCCATAAACAGGTCGTTGTCCTGTTTGGTCTCAAATTTGATTGTACCTGTTTTTTCTTTATCAAAGATCCCCGTAGCCCTTCATTATGCGGTTCCCAAACCATTTCGTCTGGTTTGGGAATTTTTATCTGCCGGGCTTTTTATTCGTCCCTGGTAGAATCAGGGGTCTTGTCATGTTAACGCAAAAGCAGAAACGGGGCTTGAGAATCAAGCCCCGTTTCTGCTTAACAAGGAGTATTGCTTGGCGGGTTGACCAGACCCGTCTCAAAGAATAGGAAGGTTCTCTGACGATGTGAATGATACCATATCGAAGTTACAGAATTGAAAAAGCAGTTTATTCAAGCGAATCCAGGTATTGCTGATATTGTTCAGCCTCCTGCTTGAGTCCTAAGTGTACCAGATTGGAAATCTGCGTTCTAAGCGCTTGTTGCAGGATAGTAACTTCCGATGCTTGATGCTCTTGCCAATAATGTATGGCCTTATTTAGGCAGTCAACGGAAATTTGATATTCGCCCTTTGCCGCATAAGCTTGGCCGAGCTGGTAGTACGTCTCTGACGTTCTTCTGTCTTCTCCGTCTGATAGGCTCTGCAAAATAGCAAGTTTCTTCTGGTACATTTCAATTGCCGTATCCATGTCCCCTATTTTTTTGAAGCATAACCCCAGCGCATTATAGCATGCAGCAGTTTTAATATGCTTCTCTCCATAAACGTTTTGGCTGAGTGTTAAGGCCTGAGCGGCTTCATCTCTTGCCAAAGGAACTTTATTAAGCGTTCGATGTACGGCTGACAAATTAACATACGGCGTTATCAGTTTTGCACTGGTTTTCCCATATTTTTCAATACTTGCGTCAAAGTCTTCCTTGAATATTCCCTCTGCAGAAATATAGTCTCCTTGTTGAAAACAAAGAGTACCCAAGTTATTCTTGACGGACATTACACGTTCATGGTTTTTTGGGAAAAAATGCGAAAAAATCTCAAGCGATAATTCATAATAATGCCTCGCTTCTGTTCCTTTCCCCTCGCCAGCGAATAACAGGCCCATCAGATTATACAAACTGGCAAGATGCGGATGTAGATCTCCATAAAGTACTTTATCGATTTTTTCAGCACTGTACAGTGACTGCTCCGCTTCAGTGTACTTGCCCATTTCCCAATATAAGTGCCCCAACGTTTGATAAATATTCTCAGTATATGAATGGCACTCTTTATTTAAAGCTTTCATTGTATTCAAAGCCTGTTTTAAATAGTCGTGTGCCAAAATATACTGGCCTTTATCCAGATAAAGTTTTCCAATATTTCTGAGAATTATCGCAGTTCCAACTGAGCCAACCGAGGCAGGCCAATTCATGGCGTTGAGTGCTTTCTGATAATATAATTCCGCCATCTCAATTTTGCCAATCGATGAATAAGTGGACGCAATATTGCTAAGAATTGCTGCATATTCAGAATTATGCTTTTCTCCATTACCAGTTATTCTATCTAACTCTGTAAGTGCCTTTAGAAAAAACCGATTGGATTCTTCATAATTATCATTTTCCATTAAGGCCGCAGCATAATTGTTATACGCATTCATAAGTGATGCTCTATGGTCAGCATATACCGCTTCAAGCATCTCAACATTTCGCTTTCCATACTCTACTGCGTCCGATTTTTCACAGAGTTGCCGTAAAATCTGCGCTGTGTAGTTGAAGAAATCTGCAATCTCCGGCGAAGATAGGCCCAATCGAATGATTAGGCGACTGGCCCAAAGCGCCAATGTCTTACGGATCAGCTTTTCGCGGTATGGAACCTCGTTCAGGTCCTGTCTTAGGTACATACCAAACGCATTTATAAACTGGTTGCAGGAATCCATTGGAATGGTAATACTTGCTTGCACCACCTCAGCAACTAGAGGATGAATCGTCAGCTTGTCTTCCTGTAACTGAAGCCAACTCATGCTACACAAATCATTGACGTCGTCAAGAGATTCTATGCTGCACCAGTTTTTAAACTGCTTCCGACTAATGCCTGTGGGGTGAATAAACGACATACACAGAAGGATCTTCTGTTTCTCATCATCCAGAGAAGCAATAGCAAACAACACCTGAATATGCTCGAAGGCACGACCCTTTCTGATTTCATCGTCTTTTGTGGCCTTCACTCTCTCTTTGCCGCAATCTACAACACCGTGCTTCCTCAGCCTATCCAGCATTTCTTCAGGAGTATATCCGCTAGCTGTAGTCTGCTTTGCTATTATCTCTATTGCCATGGTATGGTAGTCCAAATAATCGAGAATGTCCTGCATTGCCTGCCATTCCGTTTCATCAGACGTGAAAACGGGGCACCAGCGGCAGAACAATTTCTCTGCATCGGAGCGATTCTTTAGCTTCTCTACATTCTGAATTTGATAATCCCAATTATTGATTCGTGAAGTTATAAGAATCTTGCAATTAAGTTTCTGTATCTCCTTCCATCTTTTTATCTCATCCTGAGAGAATTCTTGATCCAAATTGTCAATAATCAGAAGGGTACGGGGATTACATAGCTCATAAAGCTTTTTAATTTTCCTCTGGAAATATTCCTGAGCAGATTCTTGATCAGTCCGACCGAAATTTGAAATGATGATGCTGTTATCGTCGGTAATCGTTGTTGTCCAATTCTCAGAAAAGACAGCAAACATCACTTTGTCATATGACGAAGCGTAGCGTACTGCATAATTTTTGGCCAGTTCGCTTTTTCCAATGCCACCCATGCCACACAGGAACAACAGATGCTGTCTTTGTAACCTATCGTGTATCTCAGCCAATTCGCCCTCTCGACCGATGAAGAAATCTTTTGGGCTAGGGCACGAAGAGCATAAGTAATGCTCATTTGTTGCAAGTTTGATCATGTCATCCAGCGCAACCAGCAATTCCTCAGCAGTCTGCCACCGCTTTTTGACACTGCAACAAAGCGTGTGATGGAAAAAGTCAGTTAGTCTACGAAAGATTAGATCGTCAACACCATGTAAGAGCTGTGAGTCAGCAGGGAATGTATACTTAGAAAATGATCTTCTATCAACGTCTTGGGAATGTTTCCCCATGACCTTATAAAACAGAATCTCTCCAATAGCGTAATAGTCAGTAGCCTCACAAATCCAACGTCGCATACCTGGAATCTTTTGCTCCGGAGCAGCCCAGTTTTGCGAGAAAGAAAGCGATGGCACAGATGGTAGGCGATCCTTGGCAACCACGCTGTCAAAGTCAAAAAGGAACAAATATTCTCTAGTCTCCGGAACAATGAAAATGTTTGAGGGCTTTAAATCCAGATGCAAGAAGCCTGCATCATGGTATTTCTCGATGACCTCCGTCAATGCCTTTACTGTTTTCAGCGTTTCTGCCAACGAATGATCTTCTACATGCTCATACGTTTCCCCCTCGAACAAGGGCATAACGATATACTGGGTGCCATTACCTGGGAAGCATCCATTGATTATGGCAGTAGAATTCTTGAGTCCCAAGATTTGTCTGATCGTCTCCTGCTGTCGATAGCCAGATGTAAAAGCATCGAGCCCCTTCTGAAACAGATCCTTTCGCTTTGGCCTCAGTATCCCATCATTGTCCCGTACCATCGGTATCAGAGTTGGATTGTACTCCTTAAGCAGATACTCAATAGTATTCCCTTCTTTATCTTTATACTCTGTACGGTAGACCACACATGAGCTACCACGACCTTGAATAGCCTCAATCACAAACGTACCGGACAACCCATTAAGCTGAATCTTAGTTCCTATTTCCAGAACTGCATTCATGCGTATCACCTCGCGCAGAGCATATCATGAGCACATCGCAAGTTTGAAAAAGCTATTTCTCTTGCCAAAAATCGTTTGTAAATGTCTGTAATTCTTCAAGGGGGCTTGCTGTCGTAGCGCAGTGTAAAAACATCCAATCGTAGGGAGTGCGGACATAAAGGGAAGCATATCCGCATTCATCTAGGATACCATTCATCTCGTCTTTGAACTCATCAAAGACATCCCCTTCGATATCCCCATCGGATTCAAGTCTGATTGTTGCGAAGAATCTGTAAAACCCAAACAAGATCAATGCCTTTCGGACAATGTCATATGTGAGGCCATTACCACTTCTTATTTTCTGAAGCTGTGAAAACTGGGGGAAGTTCCTCTTTACGCGATCGGGAAAGGCAAAGCCGTATCCTTTGTATTCCTCGCTGCGTGCATGGAAGCCGTAGATTTCAGCGAGCAGCTTTTCATCTGAATCAATTAACTTATGCGCTGTATCCAAGTCATCAGCGCTGTTTATTATGGCCTTCTTCTCGGCTTGAAGTTGATTGGCCAGTTCTTTGCATTCGTCGATCAGTTTCTCTGTCTTTTCCCTTCCAGTCTTGTTGTTCACTTCAAAGCTGCTCTGATGCGTTGATAGGAAGTGGATCAGAAGGGCCTCGTCATCAAACTGTTTGACCTGCTCAGCAATTTGGTTCGTCGCGTCAATGACGGGAGCGTCGTCTTCATGGCTGCTGTTCTGGACAGACTGGATCATCTCAAGTGCGTGGCAATATGGAAGGTGATTTTTAATGCAATACCAATATATACACTCTTCAATGCGATGAAAATCAAACGGACGCTCAAAGTATGCCTTCATAAAAAGCTCAAAAGTTTGTGGGACATCAAGCTCAAGTGCAAAGCAGAGCTGATATACATTTGTCCGTCCATTCCCATCCGGCCCGGATTTCGTCAGCCAGTTCTTTATGGTCGCTTTGCTCAGGTTCCCTCCGGTCTTTATAACGGCGTTGTGAATGAACGCTGCCAATGCAGCCGTGTCATTTTCTTTTCCCGAGAAGCCCCGCTTTTTCGCTGTATTGGATATGAAAATTGAGAATGAGGCAAAATTTTGGCCCAAATCAAAGTAAGGCGGTATTAATTCCTTACTTTCCTGCAGCTCATCCATACTGTCAATTTCCCATAGCAGATCGTTGTCAAGTCTCGTCTGCTCTCCCTCTGGGACCTCATAGCCCTGAGTCATATGCGCACCCCCAAATTAGTGTTACTTCATTATAGTTTTTTTCATGATACTAGTCAACAATTGGCAGTTGAAAACAGCTTTTTCAAATGCAAAGGCAAAGACGAGTACAGTATGATCATGAGGCAGGGTTCTACTGAGTGGAGCCGAAGAAACAGCTTTTTCAAAGTCAAAGCACGAAAGAGTATAGTGAACTTCGGAAGGCAGAACTCTTCCACAATAATTAAGGAGGACTACAAAATGGAAAAAAACGAAATGAACATCACCGCAGGAATGCAGGAAGCCTATGAGGCAAAAATCGGTGCCGAAATGCTGGATAGAGTCGGCCACAACGTAAACGGGAAAGGAGTTGTCCATGAACTTCTGTACAGGGACAAGCTCAATGTCGACCCAAGTAATATCCTGCAAGGGAAGCATGCCGAACTGACTTCTTCCACCACGGCCATTCGAGATGATTTAGTAGTCAAGCAAGGCGGGAAGGTGGTACAGAGGTTTCAACTGAAAGACACCCCCAACTCCGTGGAAAAAACCTTACAGCAGACATGTAACCACAAATACAGCGGCACTAATCTTTTCGGTACAGAGGAAACCACAAAAGCCTACACCCAGAAGGCAGCAACCAGAGGAACCACAGTCCAGAAGATGACCTCTACCGGTATTTCGTCCAAAGACACGGAACGCATTGCAAATAAAGCTTTAGGTAAGAGCGTCTCACCTGATTGTCTTTTGTCCGGCGTAAAGAATGCCGGAAAGGTCGGAGGAATCGTTTCTGCTGGGCTGACTGCTCTGAGTCTCATTACTGATGATGAGGATCATGATTGTCAGGAAGTCATTGAGGAAACAGCCAAGTCCGCTGCAGTTGGCGCAACTTCTGGTGCGGCTGGGTTTGCCGCTGGTGAATGTCTTGCCGGACTTATTGCTGCCTCAAATCCGATTGCAGGCACAGCAGCCGCCATTGGAGGTGCTGTTGTTGCGAGTGATGTAGCAGCCACATTTGTTAAGCCTGTTGCTGAGGGCTTTTCCACTGCGATTCACTGCAAAAACCCCGCTTTTATCGGCTATGGCATTCAAGAGGGTATTGACGATGTCATTGATCGTATTCCTCCTCTCAGTATTCTTTCCGGTTTATTTGGATTGTTTTGGTGATTTTAACTCTAATCTTTTTTGCGTTTGACTGGAGGAACACAAAATGAAAAACAACTTCTTTGTTCGCCCGCCGATTTTCATCGACACCACTGATACCCAGAATGATGACGATGATGTCATTGACACAGTTTTAAATATCATCGAGGAAATCAATAGATTTTTTATCTGTGATTAAGGAGGATACATGATGGATGAGGAAAAGATTGTTGGCAAGGTTATTGGCGTAGGCATCGGAGCTGCTACTAAAGCTGGAACCCTTGCCCTGACCACAGTGGCAGCGCCTGTTACGGTTGCAACAACTGTCGCAACTGTGATCGGGTTCGGTGTAAAATCGCTTTGGAACTTTCTTTGGGAAAGTGTATAGAAAGTGCATTATCGCAGATAACACAAGCTGATTGCAATTCATCATTTGAAGTTTTCGTCCCATCTCCCGCACCGTCTAACAACAGATTGGAGTCTGTGGTACTGTCTGTATTATCGCACAGTTCCCCAGACTCCAATATAGTTTCTCGTCCTATTGCGTTACTGCAGGGCGTGTAACTTATTATATCTTATCCGTCAGCGAGCATGAATGTGGCGTTTTTCAGTTTGTTTTTCATAAGTTGACCTCCGTTTCGGTAAATTTGGCGCTTTTGCAAACCAAACAATACCTAAACGGAGGTCAAAAGTCTATCAGAAGTGTATTGGCAAAAGGGAGAAAGAGTAAAGGGATAAATGTAGCAGATCACCAGTTCGTTACGGATCAATCTTTGGTTTCCAGATTTTTATTCTTCAACGATGCCAGTATCTCATCCACATTGCCCGCGTTGGTCACGCCGGGGTACGCCTGTTCAAATTCGATCAGGGCGGACTTCGCGGCCTGTTCACTGGCCGCGATTTGCGCGAACTGGGCGCTGAAATTTCCCGCCGACATAGCGCTTTCGATAAACGCGGCGGAGGCCGGCGGCAGCGTGTCCCACGCGCCGTACAGGTCGATCACCGCCTTGCGGATGTTCTCGATCGTCAGGGGGCTGCCCTTTCGCTCATGTTCGGCCAGGATGCCCAGGACATCGGACAAGTCGTTTTTATACTGCCGCCCGGAGCGGAGCTTCATGGCGATTAGGTGCTGGGCCGAAACCGTCCGCACCTCCAGCACGCCATAGTAGCGCTTGTAGAAGGTGGTGAATTCGGCCAGTCTGGGCGTATATGAGGCGGTCCGTTTGAAATCCTCATTGAGCCAGCGGGTTGGGAGGCCGAACTTGTCCCCCACATGGTTGATGGCCTCTTTCATCGTGGAGGCCGCCAGGAGCAAAGCGTCCACATCGGTGGTCATGTCCCGGAAGCCGTAATTGATGAGCACCGAGGCGCCGCCAATCAGGATCAGCTCCGCGGGCATGGATTTGCCGCTCACCCTGCGGTACTCCTTGGCAAGCTCTTTCAGGTAGGCGTCCAGATTGTCTTTGGTAAAAACGATTTTCTCAGATGACATCCCGCACCTCGCTCTCCACAATGTTGAAGCGCATGAACTCAGGGATGGCTTTTTCCACAGACCGCTTCATGGCCAAGTCATCCCGTGTGGCGGCGCACATAGCCAGCACGCCGGACGGATAAAGCACCTCCGTGAGTCTGCACCGGCGCAGATCATCATATTCAGTGCAGAGAGGCACCCCATTTTCGCGGCTGACGTAGTCCAGCATGGCCAGGAGATACAGGCTCTCCGGGTACCACTTCTTCTGATAGAGCTCCCGAATTTCCCCGCTCTCCAGGATACGGATGATGAACCCCACGTCGCCCTGTTCCTTCAGTCTGTGGCAGACGCTGCTCTTGAACAGCTCAAAACTGGGGCGAGGTTCAAAGGCGTCCGCCAGGAGCGCCTCCACCGTTGTGTCCAAAGCCTGCGCGATCCGATAAACCGTCTCGGCGCTGCACTTTTTCAGCTCCGCTCTGCCTGCGCAGATGTCGTTGATGGTCGTATAGGGGATGCGGCTCTCCTTGGACAGCCGGTATTTGGTCATATTCTTTTGCTCAATGAGTTGATTGACAGTCATCGCAGACACCTGCCTTCTATATTATTATAACGGTTGGCCGAGATAATGTCAACGGTAATATGATGACCAAACCGTCTCCGATATTGCAGTGGAACTTTGAACTGGGAATTGCGGCTGGAAAAGTTGCAATTTACTGTGGAGTATGGTATACGACACATGGAGGGATTGCTGTGAACAATACGATGGAATATAAGGGCTACCTGGGCAGCGTGGAGTTTCCCGAGGCCGACGGCGTGTTTTTTGGTAAGGTGATAGGGATCCGCGGGCTGATTTCTTATCAGGGCACGGACGCGAAGGAACTGGTGGAGGATTTCCACCGTGCGGTAGATGACTATCTTGCCCTTTGCGCGTCAGAGGACAAGGAATCCAAGCGGACTTCTGACGAGTCCTATGACGGACCGGCACCTCAAACTCAGAAGAAATCTTGGGTGGGTTTCAAAAAGTGCCGCTCAAAAGAGATGGAAGCCTTGTATGAAAAAGACCCGGTTACTGTCCTTGAACCGGGCGAGGCGGCGAGGAAAGAATATGGTGAACTATGGGGCAGTCAGGTATTGGCCCTCACAAAAGAACAGCTTGATGCGCTTAACGCAGGCCGACAGCTTGCGATCCAAATTCGGGATGAGTATGTCCTATTTCTCAGCGGGCCAGAGCAGAAGTGACCCGTCAGGAACCAGCGGTTGGACTCTCCGGGGTGTTTTATTCTTCAGTTCGTCTTGTTTCCCTCCCAATTGTGACAGGGGGCTGGGCTAAATTTGAGAGGGGGGCCAATTGAAATTTTCTCTTTTATTCCACTCTGAACTATGGTATACTGTAATAGCTCACTGGTTTGAGAAAGGATGCCCTTATGGATATGATCCCGAAAGTACTTCAAGCGGTAGCGGGCGAAAACCATACTGTCTATGCGTATTTCCACGATGGTACGGTCCGCCTGTTTGATGCCTCCCCGCTGCTCGAAAGGGGCGGCGTGTTCATACCCCTTCGGGACGAGAACTTTTTCCGCTCCCGGCTGACTGTACTCAACGACACAGTGGCCTGGGACGTGGACGGCAACAGAGATCCCTGCACCTGCATCGATTTGGATCCCTGTGAGTTGTATGACTCCTGTCCAGTGGTGGACGATCCTCTGGGTGAGGCGGTTTGACCCAGAACCTGACCCAGAACAGAAAATGAGCGGGTGGACGCAGTGGACAAGGCAGTTCCGATCTGGTTCATTTTCTGGAGCGAATAGGCCAGAATGGAGGGGAAATCACAGATTTTTCATCCCATTTGACCTTCACACGCAAGAGGTCACAGATTCGAGTTCTGTAGTCTCCACCACTTTTCCGCCTGGAACCATGAGGTTCCAGGCGGAATTTTTTGGTTTGGAAAACTTTTTGCTCTGATTTTCTAAAATGTCTAACGGATTTCTAACAAACGGCGGAATCGCGTTTTCCGGCCAGCGCGGACTCGATGGAATCCGCCATATCCCGCTTGGCGGAATAAAGAAAGTGGGAATAGATGTTGGCCGTCGTGGAGATGTCGCTGTGCCCCAGCCAGCCCTGAATGTCCTGGATGTCGCGTCCTGCTCCGTGGAGCAGGGTCGCCACGCTGTGCCGCAGGTCGTGGAACCGCAGGGGAGGCAAGCCGCTCTTCGCCATCATCCGCCTGAAGTGCATAGACATGGCGTTGGGGGTGATCGGCTTGCCGTCCGGCGTCACGCAGACATATCCGCTGTCCACATAGGCGGCGCCGAGGAACTCTTTTTCCTCCCGCTGCTTTGCCTGAACTTCTTGCAGATATGCCTTCATGGTCTTCGTCAGCGGCAGGGTCCGGCAGCTGCTCCGGGTCTTCGTGGTGTCCGCATAGATGACGCCCTCCTTGCTGCTTACCGCCGTGTGGCAGATCGAGATGGTGCCCTTCTCAAAGCCCACCGCGTCCCAGCGCAGACCCAGCACCTCGCTGCGGCGAAGACCGTATGTAGCGGTCAGCCGGATGACGGTCTCCAGTACGTCGCCTTGGAAGAACTCCATCAGCTCTTGCAGCTCCTCGGCGGAATAGACCGTCCCGCTCTGCCGGCGCTGTTTCTTGGGCAGCACCACCCGGTCTGACGGGTTGCGGTCGATGATATCCAACTGAACGGCATACTGGAGGCACTTATGGATGTTGGTGTGGTACTTCCGCACGGTGTCCGCCGAAACGCCCCGCTTGATCTCTTGGTTGTAAAGTCCCTGGATGTGACCTGGGGTAAGGCCCTTTAGCGTCACGTTATGGAACAGGGGACAGGGCTCGATCACGTTCCGAAACACCGCCTTGTATTGCTCCAGCGTGGTGTTGCGGATGGAATGGCCTTCTACTTCCTCCAGCCACTGTGCCATGAATGGCAGGAAAAGCTGATCCTCTCCCGTGAGGTTGCGGCCCTGGAGCAGCCTCATTTTCTCGATCTCCTGCCGCAGGATATTTTCGGCCCGGCGCTTGTTCCCTTTTACCGCAAGTCCGGTAGCGATCCATTTTTGTTTCCGTTTCTCCCCCTCATACCAGGAGAGAACGGCATAATACTTATCTCGTTTGATTTGCAGGCTACCTGTCATATAAACTCCTTTCCAACAGGATAGAGTGCCCGCTGTTACAAGGTCAGTATACCACACCGCCAGGCGATGTGGTATACTGACTTTTGTTTTCAGCTTGGCTTAATGATTGCTGCAGGTCAAAAATCGAATGACCTCAGTTTTGGGGATACAGATTTTGTGCCCGATACGGACGCTTCTGATTTGCCCGGACCGCACCAACTCATAGGCGGTGTTCCTGCCGATGCCAAGGATGGGCATCAGGTCCTCCACCCGGAGGGTCAGGGGCAGGTCGTCAAAAGAGCGATACTTAGTCTCCAAAGTGATACCTCCCAGCAGAGGCAATGTAAGCGTTCCTATTTCTGATGTTAGATTTCATATGATAAAGCCTCATTGTTTTTATAGTTATGCTCAGCCGGCGCGTTGCAGCGCGGGCCGCGGGTGTTCTGTGATCCCTCCGGCCGGGATCGGGGTATGCGAACTCTCACGCTGCCGGACCGGCGCAGCGCCGGAGCGTGAGAGGTGAGACCGTTTGCCAGCGGCCTCCGAGGTTGTCCACCCTGCGTCCCCACAAACCTCAAAGCGGGGAGGGTCAAAAGCTGATCGACTTCTTGTGTGGCATCCGTTTCCCTGGCCGGCGGCTGGCAAGACCGCTGGCTGCTCCCGATGAGCGGAAACTCCTTAAAATATGCAAAAAGAGAGTGCGAAAAGTCGTCAAAACATCAACGTCAACAAACTTTTCGCACTCTCAATGAGCGCAGGCATTCTTCACTTTTCAGCCCAGAGGACTATGATAAGCATTCAACAACGGGCAATCTACCCTCAAAAGGGTATACTGCCCCCTATAAGCTCCTGCCAGTAAACGCCGCTGTCTCCTGTAGCGGCCGTTCCGGCATAACGTACAACCTTAACAACGTATGCAATGCGGGTGTCCCCCCGGTCCCAGGTCCAAAGGACCCGGCTCCGCGATTTCAGCGAAGTACGCACAAGCAATCAATGATGAGATGGTAACATATCCCAGCTAAACTGTCAAGAGCATATGCGCAAAATACCTGAATTTCTTTTCGACAGAATACTACATTTTATTCCGGAGGCCTCTAAAAACGTCACTTTGTCGTTTTTAGAGTTGTGCCGGTAATATCGGTTCATCCTATCCGTCGGCTTTCCCGGTTTCTATGCACCGCGCTTCCCGGCGTGGCCGTCGAAGCGGGTTATGGACGTTCGGAACGCCGGGTGTCCACAAGAACAAATCCGCTCAAAAAGTTCTGATTTTTGAAAAAACGCAATATACCATTTTTGGGCTTTTTGCGCCCCCCAAATGGTACATGCCCTTTTTGCCCTCAAGGCCTTGAAATACGGCGCTTTTTTGAGGGCTGAAAGGCGAAAAGACTACCGAGGTCTTAGACCCCTCGGTAGTTTTTCTTTTTGGAAGAGAGCAAAATTGTTCAAATACACGAAATCTGGAGCTGCGGCAAATTGAGTACACAAGGCGCTTCCCAGCAGCCCCTGTCTTGCAGGAGGGAGGGCCCGGCCAAACTTGGACGGGCCCTCCCTGACCCATTTTTCTTAGCCCCCCGGCCAGAACGATTTCGTTCTGGCCGGGGCTGTTATTCGCCATTCACGTGGACTGACACCTCGCTGAGATTTTCAAAGGGCGCTCTACTGTTTTTTCAGATCCCTCGCAAGCGCGATCAGGTTGTCTAACTGCTTGTTGCTCAGGCCCTTGACCGCGTTCAATAAATCGTTTGCTTTCGTGGGGTTGGCCGTTTCCACGTCAAAAAACTCTTTTGGCGTCACGCCGAGATACTCACAAATATAGAAGAAAACGGTCATGGACGGATAGTTTATTCCGTTCTCAATGTTGTTGATATACCCGGCGCTCTGTCCGAGAGAAAGGCTCATGTCCCGTGCGGACACACCCTTGTTCATCCGCAGCTCTACCAACCGCTTGATAAAGACGGCTTGCTCCATATCACTGACCACCTCTTGCATATGATTTTACTATGCAGAGGCCGCTATTCTATCCAGTGTAATCAGCAATTCATATTGAAACGACTAAATAAACAAGATATAATGACCATAAGTGTTAAATTGAATTAGATGATATGGAGGCTGCCATGAAAACCTGCTTTTTTATCGGCCACCATGACGCGCCGGACGAGATTCTTGCCGCCCTGATCGCTGAGGTAGAGCGCCATGTCTCGGGATACGGTGTGGAGGAGTTTGTGGTGGGCCGCTATGGAAACTTTGACGCTTTGGCGGGAAAGGCTGTCAAAGAGGTGAAGGAGCGGCATCCCGGCATATTGCTCACCCGGCTGCTGCCCTACCATCCTGGAGAACGGTCTATAGAGCTCCCAAACTATTTTGACGGCTCCTTCTATCCGCCGCTGGAGGGAGTGCCTCGCAGGCTGGCCATCGTCCGGGCCAACCGGTATATGATCGACCACAGTGACTATCTGATCGCCTATGTCTGGCACCCGGCAAGTAACGCAAGGGAACTGCTTGAATACGCACGCAGGCGGGAGAAATGTGGCGGGTTATCGGTTTCGGTGATTCCTCGTTTCTTTACTTTTCAGCCGGCGGGCTAACATCATCTGCACTCTATGCAGATGGTGGTCAGTAATGTTTTTCCTTAAAAACGGCATTTTGCTGTTTTTAAGACATACAATCTTCGAACGACAAAATGATATGCGCGAAGATTGTCTCTAATGCGGCGATAATGCTGAGGTAATACGCACAGGATCATGGGCGCTGTCGTGTGCGCATTAGGGGCGTGTTGTCGCCGCATTATTTCCGCATTAGGGAATAGTTCTTGACGGCTTGAAAAACTAATGCGCGTTTTATACGGGGATAATGCGTACAAGGTGAAAGTCAAGAAAAGGGTAAGTGGTTCAATGAGGAGTCGCATGATTCTTCTTAAAAACGAAGATTCGTTTTTAAAAGGCGGTTGTGTTATCAAACGGAAGCTGAAAAAAACATCACGCATCATCTGCGGAGAGGTTTGCCTGTCACGCCCGGCGGACAAGGATTACTGCTTAGTAAGCTCTCTGCGCGGGAGGGGCGCAATTTAGTAAACCCAGACATATTACTACATGCTGCCGAAAGGTTATAAATCACACGTAAAGCTACATCAATTTTCGCAAATGCGCATGGGTTCGTTGGCCTTTTGGCATTAAAAGGCTCCAAATAATCCTGGTTGACATTTGTATGCACGATGTTTCCCTGGCTGCTGGCCATTTTGAAAACTCTCGCCGGGTTCTGCGAGAACAGAACCAGAGGAGACTTTTTAAAAATGCTCAAATTCCCCTGCTGGTTTTGCAATTTTGTTGGTATAATGGCACAATGTTGATAGAATAACAGCATTATCCTTTGGCTTGGTATAGTATAATAACTTTGATTAACTATAAATATGTCAAAAAATCTGGCAACGGAGGGGAACGGTATGAAAATCAGCCGAATGAGAGTCGATTATATCAGAGATCCCATTGGATTTGAGCTGGATCGTCCGGTTCTCTCCTGGGTGGCGGCCGAGAGTACCGGAAAGAGGCAGCGGGCGGCGCGGGTCCGTCTGGCAACGGACCCGGCCATGGAGCGTCTTGCCTTCGACAGCGGCATGGACGCCGACATCGACTCTGTCGCATATCGGCTCCCGGAGGGGCTAGAACTCAGCCCAGACACTCGCTATTACTGGAACGTGACCGTAGAGGCGGACGACGGCGATACCGGCGCCAGCGAAACGGCGTTTTTTGAGACCCCTGCGGTGATGCCGGCGCTCCCCGGTGAGATGATCGCCGCGCCGGCGGACATGGCGGTGGGCGAGTTTTTCGGGAACGTGCGGGTGGACGGACCAGTCAGACGGGCCAGAGCCCGTGTGACTGCGCTGGGCGTGTTTGAGCTCCGGATCAACGGGCAGAAGGCGGGAGAGGAATACCTGACCCCGTACAGCAACGACTACGACTCCTGGCAGCAGGTCATCACCTTTGACGTGGGCAGCCTGCTCCGGCCCGGAGAGAATGAGATATCCGTCGTGGTGGCCCCGGGCTGGTACAGCGGCTACTTCGGTTTTGACGGGAAAAACAAAATCTACGGCGACCGGCTGGGCCTGTTCCTGTGCCTGGATATCGAGGAGGAGAGCGGGGGAAAGCTGACGCTGTTCACCGATGAGCGCTGGAAGGTGCGCGAGTGTGCCGTCCGGTACGCGGAGATCTACCACGGCGAAGTGTATGAGCCAGGGTTCCGGTCCGATAAGGAGTACGCCGCGGAGATCCTCCCTTATGACAAAGCAAAGCTCTCTCCCCGTCGGAGCCTGCCCGTGGTCGTGAAAAAGCGACTGGTCCCGAAACGTATCCTCCATACTCCAAAGGGGGAGACGGTCATCGACCTGGGGCAGAACATGGTGGGCTGGCTGTCCTTCCTGTGCCGGGAGCCGAAGGGGACGAGGCTTCGCCTGCAATATGGGGAGGTCCTCCAGAACGGCTGCTTCTATCGGGAGAACCTGCGCTCCGCCAAGGCGGAGTTTACGTACATATCCGACGGTGCGGAGAGATGGGTCCGCCCTCACCTGACCTATTATGGGTTCCGATATGTGAAGATTGAGGGCATGACCGGCGCGGCGGCCCTTGAGGACTTCATTGGCGAGGTCATCTATTCCGATCTGGACGAGACCGGCTGGGCGGAGACCAGCAATCCCCTGGTGAACCGGCTGTTTTTGAACGCCCTGTGGGGACAGCGGGGCAATTTTGTGGACGTGCCCTCGGACTGCCCTCAGCGGGATGAGCGCATGGGCTGGACGGGAGACGCCCAAGTGTTCTGCGGAACCGCTTGCTTCAACATGGATACCTATGCGTTTTACTCAAAATACGGCTACGACATGCTGCGGGAACAGGAGAAATATGAAGGCTGCGTCCCTATGGTGATCCCATCCTTCCACATGGGGCCCGGCGGATCCGCAGCCTGGGCGGATGCCGCCACGGTGATCCCCTGGACAGTCTATCTCCACAGCGGCAACAGGGCCATCCTGGAGCAGCAGTACCCCTCTATGAAGGGCTGGCTGGAGTACATCCGCCGGCAGGACGAGCAGACCGGAGACCGTGGGCTGTGGCAGACCGGGTTCCATTTCGGCGACTGGCTGGCCCTGGACGGGGAGGATCCGATGTTCCCCACCGGGGCTACCGAGCAGTTCTATGTGGCCTCCGCTTATTACTACCTGTCCGCGTCCCTGACGGCGAAGGCCGCCCGGGTGCTGGGGCTGGAAAAGGATGTAGCAGACTATGAGCGGCTGACGGATAAGATCCGGGCCGCGATGCGGGCGGAGTATTTCACCGAAAACGGGCGGCTGGCGGTGCCCACCCAGTGCGGCTATGCGGTGGCGCTGACCTTCGGCTTCTGCCCGGAGGAGTTCAGGCCCCGCGTGGCGGCCGACTTGAACGCCAGACTGCTGAAAGACCACTGCAAGCTCAGGACCGGCTTTGTGGGCACACCATGTTTGTGCAAGGCCCTTTCGGAGAACGGATATAACGAGATGGCCTATACCCTGCTGCTGAACGAGGACTGCCCCGGCTGGCTGTACCCGGTGCGGATGGGGGCCACCACCATCTGGGAGCGCTGGGACTCCATCCTCCCGGACGGGACCATCAACCCGGAGGGCATGAACTCCCTGAACCACTACTCCTATGGCTCCATCGTGGAGTGGATGTACCGCCATATGGGCGGCATCAATCCCGTGGAGGAGGCCCCCGGCTTCCGGGAGATTCTCTGGGCTCCCAAACCGGACGGCCGGATGTCGTCGGCCTCCGTGCGGTGCGACACCCCCGTGGGGACCTATGAGAGCAAATGGCGCATCGAGGGCGAGACGCTGCGCTTTACCCTGACAGTGCCCTTCGGCGGGAAGGCGCGGGCGGCGCTGCCCCACGCCCCGGAGGCCGGCGTGCTCTGCAACGGCGCTCCCATGAAAGGGACCGAGCTGGAGGCCGGGACCTATGAGATCAGCTATACGCCCACCGTGCCTTACCGGCGGGAGGGCGTCACACCGGACCGTGTCCCTGATATGATCATGGATATTTGAGGAGGAAACGATATGGCACTCATTCGGATGGAACTCATGTCTCAGTCTCTGATGCGCACCGTACCCGTCAACGTGATCCTGCCGGCGGACAAAATGACTCTTCCCGGTATGCCCAAGCGGGAGGACAAGCCGTATAAGACCCTGTATCTGCTCCACGGCGTGTTCGGCAGCTATATCGACTGGGTCTGCGGCACTCGCATCCAGCGATATGCCGAGGAACACGACCTGGCGGTGGTCATGCCCTCCGGGGACAACTCCTTCTATGTGGACCGGCCCGAGTCCAATAACCTCTACGGCCAGTTTGTGGGCCGGGAGCTGGTGGAGCTGACCCGGAAGATGTTCCCTCTGTCCCGGAAACGGGAGGACACCTACATCGGCGGGCTGTCCATGGGCGGTTTCGGCGCGCTGCGCAATGGACTCAGGTACAGCGAGACCTTCAGCCATATCATCGTGCTCTCCGGCGCGCTCCACCTGGAGCAGATGGCGGCCCGCACGGAGGACACGGGGTTTTTCATCGAGACCAGGAGCTACGCGGAGGCCTGCTTCGGCGACCTGTCCAAGGTGCTGGAGAGCGACAAGAACCCCAAGTATCTGGCGAAACGGCTCAAGGCGGCGGGAAAGGACATCCCCCGGCTGTACATGGCCTGCGGTGATCAGGACAGCCTTTTGCCGGTGAACCGGGAGATGGCCGGATTTTTGAAAGAGCAGGGCGCGGACGTCACCTTTGAGGTGGGGCCAGGAAATCACGAGTGGGACTTCTGGGACGCCTATATCAAAAAGGCCATCGAGTGGCTTCCTACAGAGGAAAACGGCCTGGGCATCAACAGCGGCAATATCGGCGTCTGAGTCTGCCGACGGAGCGGGAGGGCGGTTTGGAACATGAAGGGATGGAAGGATGTATTGTCGTCAGCGGTATTCCGGCTGATCGTGATCGTGCTTGCGGTGGTGATCCCGCTGAACCTGCTGACGCTGATCCTGGGATACACGGTCATCGACGAGGTGGAGCACCAGGTCTCCCTGGAGACCCGGAACGCCCTCCAGATGTACATGAATCAGCTCGATGACGCCCTTTCCCGCATCGACGTCAGGCTGTACACAGTGGCGCACAATAACGAGGACTTTTCCCGTCTTTCGGAAAAAGAGGTCCTGGACACAGACGAATACTACCGGCAGATGGAGAGCGTGGTGCGCCTGGCCAATACGCTGGATGACATCCTGGAGGACAACTCCCTGATCGAAGGGGCCTATGTCTGGTTCCCGGCAAAGGATCTGTTCATCACCCAAGGGGGGAGTTCCCTGCTGGCGCAGGCCGCTAAAACGTATGTTTTGGACAACGCCGCTCCCGGCGGAGAGATCAAGCGCCAGGGCTGGCAGCTTGTGACCGCCGCCGGCGAGCCGTTCCTGCTGGTGACCGCCGCCCGCCGGAACACGGTCTACGGCGCGTGGATCGACCTGAGGAGCCTGGCGGACGCTATGGGATTATACAGCGGTGACGGCGACGCCGTCCAGGCGTTTACCGACGGCGGGGGAGAGGTCTATCTGGCCAGCGGGGATACGGCTGACAACTTCGATCTCACTGCCGCGGCTCAGAACTACAACGGCAAAAGCTATGTCCTGGTCACGGCGGAGTCAAAACGGTCACCGCTGTGCTATGTCCAGGCCCTGTCCAAGGATCAAATCTCCAACGCCCTGCCCATCGCCATCCGGGTGCTCCAGATCCTGTCCATAGTGGCTGTGATCATCATCCCAGTCATCATCATCGCCATACAGCGGTGGATCGTGCGGCCGGTGGATCTTCTGACGGAGGCCATGAGCAGGATCGAGCAGGGCGATGTGGACTACCGCATCCCCCAAAGCCGGGTGGGGTCGGAGTTCGACCGAATCAACAGGCACTTCAACCGCATGATGGACGAGGTGTCGGAGCTGAAAATCAGCGTATACGAGCAGAAGATCAAAAATGAAAAGATCCGCCTGGGCTTTTTGAGCCGGCAGATCCAGCCCCATTTTATCCTGAACACGCTGAATATCCTCTACAGCTACGAGCCGGAGGAGTATATGCTGAGCCGGAAAATGATCCTGTGCCTGTCCAAATACTTCCGCTATGTGGTCAACGCCAACGCCGATTTTGTGGAGCTGGGCCAGGAGATGGAACACATCCGGAACTATTTTGAGATCCAGCAGGCCCGCTTCCTCAACGTGTTCCGGGCCGAGGTGCGCTGTGATAAGAAGCTGGCCCGCTGCCTGATCCCGCCCCTGATCGTCCAGAACTTCACCGAAAACGCCATCAAATACGCCCTGCTCCCCGGCCAGATCGTGGAGATCACAGCGGAGGCGTGGAGCGAGGGGGACAGGCTGCACCTGCGGATCTCCGACACAGGTCCCGGTATCACCGACGAGGTGCTAGGACGGGTCGAGAAATTCAGAGAAAGCCGGGAATTCCGTGATGATCTGGGCATGGGCATCCAGAACGCCATCGACCGACTGGAGCTTCTATACGGCAGCGAGGCCAGCCTGAAGCTCTCCCGGCGGGAGCCCCGCGGCACACAGGTGGATATCATATTGCCGGTGAGATATAAGGAGGCGGAGTTTGATGAAAGCGATCTTGATTGACGACGAGGCGGTGGCCGTCAGCGCGCTGAAGCGCCGGGTGGACTGGGAGAAGTACGGGATCGACCAGGTGTTCATCGCCAACTCCATGGAGGAGGCCAAACAGATCTTTCAGGAGAACGACATCCAGGTGATGCTCAGCGACATAGAGATGCCCAACGGCAGCGGTCTGGAGCTGCTGGAATGGGTCAAGACATACTATCCCGCGGTGGAGTGTGTGTATGTGACCTGCCACCCTGAATATGAGTATATTCGCAAGGCCTTGCAGCTGGGCAGCGCGGATTACCTTCTCAAGCCCATCGACTACGACGAGCTGAATCAGATTTTGGAGCGGCTGGTGGAGCGGATGAGGAGCAGGCACCAGCAGGAGCTGATCCCGCCCCAGGTCATGCAACGGTTCCTGGATGGAGGCAGGGACAGCTTCAACGATGACGTGGTCCGAAATGTGATGGGGTATATCCGGGAGCATATCCAGGACCGGCTCAGCATCCCCGGCCTGGCCAAAGAGGTCTATCTCAGCGAACAGCAGCTGATGCGCATCTTCAAAAAAGTCACCGGCGTCTCCGTACTGGAGTACATCACCAACGAGCGCCTGCGGCTGGCCCGGGAGCTGCTGGCCGGCACCGACTACCCGATCCGCCAGGTGGCCGACGCGGTGGGCTACGGGAATTACTCTTACTTCATCAAGGTGTTCCGCACCAACACGGGCATGACGCCCAAGGAGTACCGCAGGGAACGTAGACAGGGGACGCAGCCAAAATAACAGGGCAAAACGCACATAATACCAGGACGATTTTTGGTCATTTTATCCGGGTTGCACAAGTAATGATAGGATTTTGCTATTTTGTTGCGAGAATCGGGCTATCAATCGTTTTGTGAAACTGATATGCTGATACCGCTGAACCCTACACGGGTTTTATTCAAAATAACGAGGAGGATCACACATGAAAAAAGTACTTGCGCTTATTCTGGCCATGGTCATGGCGCTGGCGCTGTGCGCCTGCGGCCCCAGCGGCGCCGACAACTCCAATCCCCCCAGCGGAAACAGCAATCCCCCTGCCGGCAATTCCGGCGAGCCCGGCGGCGAGGGCGTCATCAACTTCGACGAGGACCCCTATGAGGTCAGCATCCAGTTCGTGGGCCTGTTCGAGGCCAACAACGATGTGGCCGCCGTCGAGGAGGCCCTGAACAAGATCACCCTTGAGAAGATCAACTGCACTGTGGACATCGTTCCCGTGTTCATCGGCGATCTGCCCACCACCACCTCCCTGGGCGTGGCCGGCGGCGAGAAGTTGGACATCGTGGTGGCCGGCCTGACCAGTCCCGTCTCCGGCATGGTGTCCGACGAGCTGATCCTCCCCCTGGACGACCTGCTGGCCGAGCGGGGCCAGGCCGCCCTTGAGGTCACCAAGAACGTGGCCGAGGCCCAGAAGATCAACGGCAAGACCTACGGCATCACCGGCTGCTCCTTCGCGGCCGTCTCCGGCGGCTTCGTGTATAACAAGACCATGGCCGCTGAGTACGGCATCGACATGCACGACGGCATGACCCTGGCGGATCTGACCGCCGCCGGCGAGATCCTGAAGGAGCACGGCGTGTATCTCACCTCCTTCGGCAACAGCTATCAGTGCAACTACAAGTTCATAGCGGGCGGCGAGTACTTCGGCGGTGCCAGCGGCGAGTACGGCGGCATGGTGGATCCCGCCAATGATACCGAGATCGTCAACATCTATGACACCCAGGAAATGCGGGACTACTTCAAGGCCGTGAAGACCTGGAACGACAACGGCTATCTGCCCGCCGGTCAGCTCACCGACACCACCACCATTCAGGAGTATTTCAACCAGGGTTACCTCTTCGGCACCTCTACCGCCTACACGGTGAACCAGCTGGCCTCCTGGCTGTCCCCCAACTTTGAGAGCGGCATCGTCCGCATCAGCGATCCCCTGCTGTCCACCAGCAACGTCACCGAGTTCATGCTGGCCATCGCCGCCAACTGCGAGCGCCCGGACAAGGCTATGGATCTCATCAACCTGATCTACAGCGACGCTGAGGTGGCTAACCTGCTCCAGTATGGCATCGAGGGCACCGACTACGCCCCCGTGGAGGGCACTGAGAACGTGATCACCTACGACGGCACGCCCAACGCCGACCACAACGGCTACTTCGCCTCCTTCGTACATTATGGCAATCCCCTGGATTTGAAGATCGTGGCCCCCCTGACCGACAGCTACTATGAGGACGTGGTGGCCTTTGAGAACTCTGCCAAGAAGTCCACCGCCTTCGGCTATACCTTCGACGCCGCCGACTACAGCACCGAGACCAGCGCCATCTCCAACGTGCTCCAGGAGAAGCTGCCCATGCTGAACGCCGGCCAGGTGCAGGACGTGGATAAGGCCGTGGACGAGCTGGTCGCCGCTCTGAAGACCGCCGGCATCGACGACGTCATCGCCGCGAACCAGGCCGCCTTTGACGCCTTCCGGGGCCAATAATCCGATAGCGAAGCAGTAAAAGCGAGAGGAAACGCGGCGGCTGCCCTCCGGGCGCAGACCCGGAGGGCAGCCGCTTCATCCAAGGAAAGGTGGAACCGGCTCAATGACAATCAAGACAAAGCCGCAGGCCGCCGGCCAGACCAGCGTCAAGCGCGGCCCGCTGAAGACTTTCCTGCACTGGCTGCCCTTCTATCTGATGGGCCTGCCCGGACTGATCTACCTGTTCATCAACAACTACATCCCCTTGGCCGGCCTGCAGATCGCGTTCAAGAACTTCAGCTACAGCAAGGGAATGTGGAAAAGCCCCTGGAACAACTTCAAGAACTTCGAGTTCCTGTTCAAGTCCAAGGACGCCTTCATCATGATCCGCAACACCATCCTGTATAACGTGTGCTGGATCATCCTGGGCATGGTGCTGGGCGTGGCCGCCGCCATCCTCATCAACGAGGTCATCGGCAAGGTCAAAAAGAAGTTCTACATGACGGTCATTCTGCTGCCCTATCTGATGTCCGCCGTTATCATCGCCTATCTGGTGTTCGCCTATCTGTCTCCCACCTCCGGCCTGTTCACGAATATGCTGAAGAATCTCATGGGCAAGGCCCCTGATTTCTATCAGGAGACCGTGTGGTGGCCCTTCATCCTGACCTTTGTGAACCAGTGGAAGGGCATCGGCTTCGGCATGATCCTGTATCTGTCCAGCATCCTGGGCATCGACCCCAGCCTCTATGAGGCCGCCACCCTGGACGGCGCCACCCGCTGGCAGCAGCACAGGAAGATTACCATCCCCCTGCTGAAGCCCACCCTGATCATGCTGTTCATCCTGAACCTGGGCCAGATCTTCCGCTCCGACTTCGGCCTGTTCTATCAGGTCCCCATGAGCCAGGGCGCCCTGTTCCCCGTGACCCAGACCATCGACACCTATGTCTACCGCGCCCTGCTGAAGACCAACGACGTGGGCATGTCCTCCGCGGCCAGCTTCATCCAGTCCATCGTCGGCTTCATCTTCATCGTGACGGCCAACAAGATCGTCAGCAAGGTGGACAAGAGTAGCGCTCTGTTCTAAGGGAGGGTCAGTTATGCTTGAAAAGAGTAGAAAAGGCTGGAATATCGCCGCGAACATCGTCATGTGCGTGCTGTCCTTCCTGGCGCTGGCCCCCTTTGTGCTGCTGATCATCGCCTCCTTTACCGATGAGACGGTGGCCATGACCCAGGGATACAGCTACTTCCCCGCCAAGTTTTCCCTGGCGGCCTACGACTACATCGTGGCCCAGTGGGAGATGCTGGGCCGGGGCTATCTGATGACCATCATCGTCACCGTCATCGGCACCGCCGTGGGCCTCATCATGACCGCCCTGCTGGGCTATATGCTCTCCGAGCCCAATCTGCCCGGACGCCGGGTGCTGAACTTCTATGTGGTGTTCACCATGCTGTTCAACGGCGGACTGGTGCCCACCTACATCATGTACGTCAGCACCTTCCACGTCAAGAACACCATCTTCGGCCTGATCGTGCCCAACCTGCTGCTCAGCGGCTTCCTGGTGATGCTGGTGCGCAATTACTTTGAGAACAGCATCCCCAGAGACCTGTATGAGTCCGCCCGGATCGACGGGGCCAGCGAGATCAAGACCTTCTTCCATGTGGCCCTGCCCCTGTCCACTCCCATCCTGGCCACCGTTGGCCTGATGATGGGCATCGCCTACTGGAACGACTGGCAGAACGGCCTGTATTACCTCAGCGATAAGGGCAAGGACCTTTATACGATCCAGAATATCCTGAACAATATCAACGAGAACATCGCGTTCTTGGCGACCAACGCCACCACCGGCGTCAATCTGAGCGACCTGCCCACCGCCACGGTGCGTATGGCCATCGCCGTGGTGGGCGTGTTGCCCATCATGATTGTGTACCCCTTCTTCCAGAAGTACTTCGCCAAGGGCATCACCATGGGCGCGGTGAAGGGCTGAATCCCGCACTTACAACCGCACATTACAAAAAGGAGGCCGCCTGTCTGTCCGAAAACCGAACGATCAGGCGGTCTCCCGTTTTTACACAGGCGGCAAAGACGATTTGCCCTCTGTGTAAGGATAACAGAGGAGGAACGGACCATGAAACAAGTACGCACGAGCAAAGGCATGATCTCGGGGACCGAGCGGGAGGGCTATACCGTGTTCCGGGGCATCCCCTACGCCAAGCCCCCGGTGGGCGCCCTGCGCTGGCGGGCCCCCGAGGAGACGGACGGCTGGGAGGGGGTCTATCACGCGGACGCCTTCTCCAACCGCAGCCTGCAGGATAATCCGGAGCCTGGCGGATTCTTTGACAAGGAGTTCTACGACGAGCCCTTCTATCAGACCCCGGTGTCGGAGGACAGCCTGTACCTGAACATCTGGACCCCCGCCGCCGGGCCGGGGGAGGACCTGCCGGTGGCCTTTTGGATCCACGGCGGGGCCTTTATGGGCGGCTTCGGCCACGAGAAGGAGTTCGACGGCGAGGGGTACTGCAAACGGGGCGTCATCCTGGTGACGGTCAATTACCGGCTGGGTCCCATCGGTTTCCTGGCCCACCCCTGGCTGACCGAGGAAAGCAGGGCGGCGGGCCTGCCCGCGGTGTCCGGCAACTACGGCATCCTGGATCAGATCGCCGCGCTGAAATGGGTGTGTGAGAATATCTCCGCCTTTGGCGGCGACCCGAAAAACATCACCGTGTTCGGCCAGTCCGCCGGGGGCATGAGCGTGCAGACGCTGGTGTCCTCCGACCTGACCCGGGGAATGATCGCCAGGGCCATTATACAGAGCGGTCTGGGCCTCAGCTACGACCACACCCTGGCCAAGGCGGAGCAGGAGGGCGTGGAGTTCGCCCGGAACGCCGGGGTACACTCCCTGGAGGAGATGCGCCAGCTGTCCTTTGAGCAGATCATGGCGGCGGCGGGGCCCATCATCATGAAGGGGTTCCCCCTGGAGCTGGCCTACACCCCCGTCATCGACGGCGTGGTGCTCAAGGACGGCTACAACGCCATCATGGAACAGGGCAGGACCCACGACATCCCCTATATTGCGGGCTCCACGATGAATGACCTTGCCGTGGACCCCCAGGAGCTGGCCAAGGGAAACAGGGGCAAGGTCTACAAGGGCACCCTGGACTGGTGCCGGGCGCTGACGGACAACGGCCGCGCCCCCGGCTACCGCTACTATTTTACCCGCCGGCTGCCGGGGGATGACGCCGGGGCCTTCCACTCCAGCGAACTGTGGTACACCTTCGGCACCCTAAGCCGGTGCTGGCGGCCCATGACCGGGGCGGACGCGGAGCTGTCTGATCGGATGATGGACTACTGGACCAACTTTATGAAGACCGGCGACCCCAACGGTGCGGGCCTGCCCCGGTGGGAGGGCTGCCGGAGCGAGGCGGACGTCATGGTGTTCGATGTGTGAGGAGACGGGACATATGATCCGGAACCCTATCCTCCGGGGGTTTTACCCGGATCCCTCCATCTGCCGGGTGGGTGAGGACTACTATCTGGCGACCTCCAGCTTCAGCTATTTCCCCGGCGTACCGGTGTTTCACAGCCGGGATCTGTGTCGTTGGGAACGGCTGGGCTACGCGCTGGACAGGCCGGAGCAGCTTCACGTCACCTATGAGGATATCAGCGGCGGCATTTTCGCGCCTACCATCCGCTGGCACGACGGGCTGTTTTACATGATCACCACCAACATGACCACCCATGAGAACTTCTTTGTCACCGCCTCTGACCCGGCGGGGCCCTGGTCTGACCCAGTGGTCATCGAGGCTGCCGGCGGCATCGATCCCTCTCTGTTCTGGGACGACGACGGCAGGGTATATTACATCGGCACCGCCCCCTGGAACGATCCCCGTTTTGACCACCCCATGATCGTATGCAGCGAGATCGACCTTTCCACCGGCCAGCTGACAGGAGAACTGTGGGGCATCGGCGACGGGGCGGCCAAAAACGCCGAGTCCCCGGAGGGGCCCCATCTGTATAAAAAGGACGGCTGGTGCTACCTGCTCATCGCCGAGGGGGGCACCCAGCACAACCACGCGGTGACGATCAGCCGCAGCCGGGACCTTCACGGCCCCTTTGAGCAATGTCCCTTCAATCCGGTGCTCACCCACCGGCACCTGGGGAAAAACTACCCCATCTGCAACGTAGGCCACGCCGACCTGGTAGAGTGCCAGGACGGCTCCTGGTACGCGGTATGCCTGGGTACCCGGCTGGTGGACGGCTACCACAAGCTCCTGGGCCGGGAGACCTTCCTCCTGCCCGTGGAGTGGGAGGACGGCTGGCCGGTGTTCAGCCCCGGGACCGGCAGAGTGGAGCGGAACTATCCCGCCCCAGCCTTTGCGAAAGAGGCGGAGACCGGCATAGAGACGCCAACCGATCTGGCAGCCGACGGCAAAATCGGCCAGGACTGGAACTGGCTTGGCACACCTTATGAAGACTTCGTCCGGGTGGAGGGTGAGCGTGTGGCCATCCGGATGCTGAGGACAAATCTGGTCCCCTGGGAGTTTGAGGGGGAGCAATTTGACTTTTTCGGCCACATGCAGAAGATCGGCAGGACCCGTGACTGTATGCCCTTCCTGGGCCGGAGGCTGGGGGAAGCCGCCTTTGCCGCTGAGGTGACTATGGCGGCGGAGTTCCGGAACAGGGAATCCGCCGGAATGGTCATCCTTCAGAACAACGCCCACCAGCTTCGGCTGGAGGGGCTGGCGGCAGAGGACGGGAACGTCCGCTTCCGGGTGGTGAAGGTGGTCTATCAGCTGAAGGACGGGAAGATGCACTACGAGGAGAGCACCGTGGGCGAGATCCTCCTGCCCGCCGCCGGGACCTGGCGTCTGTGTATGGAGGGCAGGGACAACCGGTACCGTTTTGCCGTCCGCGCCGACGGAGAGGGGGCGTGGCGCACGGTCGCTGAGGACGTTGACGGCACCCATTTGGGCAGCGAGGCCGCCGGCGGCTTTGTGGGCGCGTATGTGGGCCTGTTTGCCACCGGGAACGGCGCCGATTCTCCCAATGAGGCTGTTTTCGCTGATTTTATTTTGCGGGAGGAAAGATAACCATGGACCAGTATCAGGATCAAATCAGGGATTTGCTGTCCCGGATGACCGTGGCGGAGAAGGTGGGACAGCTCCAGCAGTGTGGCCCTTCCTTAGTGGGGGCTTTTGAGGTCAGCTTTGACGAGCTGCTAAACATGGTGTTCGACGGCCGCATCAGCCAGGAGGAGTTCGGCCGGCTCATGAGCACCGCCGAGCAGGATTTTCATGAGGAAGACCTGCGGGCAGGGCGTATCGGCTCCTATAACGGCGTGGGAGATGTGGAGACTGCCAACCGTCTGCAGAAGATCGCGGTGGAGGAGACCAGGCTGGGCATCCCGCTGCTGTTCGGATATGACGTGATCCACGGCTACCGTACGGTGACGCCTATCCCCCTGGCGGAAGCTTGCGCCTGGGAGCCCGGGCTGTGGGAGCGCACCGCCCGTCTGGCCGCAAAGGAGGCCACCGCCGGCGGCGTCCACATGACCTTTGCCCCCATGGTGGATGTGGCCAAGGATGCCCGATGGGGCCGGGTCAGCGAGGGCGCGGGGGAGGACCCGGTCGTCACTGCCGCCTACGGCACGGCAAAGGTGAAGGGCTTTCAGGGGGACGATCTGAGCCTGCCTGACGCCCTGGCCGCCTGTGTCAAGCATTTCGCCGCCTATGGGGCGGCGGAGGCCGGACGGGACTACAACCGGGTGGATCTGTCCCCTCAGCGGTTCTGCGAGGAGTATCTGCCCCCCTTCGAGGCTTGCATCAAGGCGGGTGCGGCGGCGGTCATGCCTGCCTTCAACGATCTGAACGGCGTGCCCTGCACCGTGAACGGGAAATTGCTGAACGGCCTGCTGCGGGACAAATGGGGATTTGACGGCGTCACCGTCAGCGACTCCAACGCCATCGCCGAGTGCGTAATCCACGGCTTCTCCACCGACCGGGCGGAGGCCGCCAGATATGCGCTGGAGGCAGGGGTGGACATCGATATGTCCTCCGATGTGTATGTCCAGGAGCTGGATGCCTTGGTGGAGCGCGGAGCGGTGTCCATGGAGACCCTGGACCGGGCCGTGGCCGAGATCCTGCGGCTCAAATTCCGCCTGGGCCTGTTTGGCAACCCCTACAAGAGCGACGGGGAGCGGGCCGCCCGGGACATCCTGGACCCGGCGGATCGTGCCCTGGCCCGGGAGGCGGCGGAGAAGTCCATCGTCCTGCTGAAAAACGACGGAGTGCTGCCCCTGAAAAAGAACGCCCGCGTGGGCGTCTGGGGGGAACTGGCCTCCAGCCGGGGAGATATGCTGGGCGCCTGGTCTGTGGGGGCCGACGGTGAGCAGTGCGTCAGCTTAACGGACGCGCTCACCGCCCGGGGAGTGGACTTCACGCTTCTCACCGATGAAAATCTGGACGAGGCCGCCGGCTGCGACGTGATCCTGGCCGCGGTGGGTGAGAAGAAGGAACTCAGTGGAGAAGCGGCCAGCCGGGCGGACATCGGCCTGCCCGACGGACAGACAGAGACGCTGGGCCGTCTGGCCGGATACGG
>CANQKJ010000003.1 GCA_947624465.1 uncultured Oscillospiraceae bacterium | reverse complement strand
GCTGGCAAGCTGGGACTACTACGAGCCCCGCTGTCTCCACGACTCCTCCCTGTCCCTGTCCACCCACTCGGTGCTGGCCAGCGACATCGGGGACCCGGAGCTGGGCTACCGGATGTTCGAGAAGGCCTGCCTCATCGACCTGGACAACGCCAACCCCCACTCCTCCGACGCGGGCATCCACGCTGCCTCCTACGGCGGGCTGTGGCAGTGCGTGGTCTACGGCTTCGGGGGTCTGCGGATGCTGGGCGGGAAGCTCCGCATCAGCCCCAATATGCCCAAGGCGTGGAACTCTCTGCGCTACACCGTCCTCTGGAAGGGCCAGAAGCTCTCCGTCACCGCCACGGCGGACAGCGTGGAGATCGTCAACGAGACCGGCGCCGCCCCCGTCACCCTGGAGGTGTGGGGGAAGGAGTACGACTTTACTGGCAGACTCAGTGTAAACAGAGGCGATGCCCTGCCTGAGCCCTGTGCCGGAGAATGACGATCGGCTGGTCAGGAAACTCTTTGCGCTGAGGGCGTTTGAATAACCCGGAAAGGATGACAACTATGATCGATCTGAAAGGCAATCCCTTCTATCTCAATGAGCAGCAGATCAAATGGGTGACCGACACCCTGGCCTCCATGACCCTGGAGGAGAAGGCGGGGCAGGTATTCTGCCCCATGGGCTTCGCCAGCGACGACGAGAGCCTGAACCACACCGTCTGCGAGATCGGCGTGGGCGGCATGATGTACCGCCCCGGCCTCAAGGCGGAGATCCAGCGGACCCATCGGAAGATCCAGAGCATGGCGAAGATCCCCCTGCTGCTGGCCGCCAACACCGAGTGCGGCGGCAACGGCCTGGCCGTGGAGGGCACCACCTTCGGCTCCCCCATGGCGGTGGCCGCCACCGGCGATGCGGAGAGCGCCTACCGCATGGGCTATGTGGCCTGCGCGGAGGGGGCCGCCCTGGGCCTCAACTGGTCCTTCGCCCCCATCGTGGACATCGACCGGGAGTTCCACAACCCCATCACCAACACCCGCACCTTCGGCTCCGACCCGGAGATGGTCATCAAGTGCGCCTCCCGCTACATGGACGCCGCCGACGAGAACAACGTGGCCGTGTCCATCAAGCACTTCCCCGGCGACGGCGTGGACGAGCGGGACCAGCACATCCTCACCAGCGTCAACTCCCTGGACTGCGACGAGTGGATGGCCACCTACGGCAAGGTCTACAAGACCCTCATCGACAAGGGCGCCAAGACGGTGATGGTGGGCCACATCGCCCAGCCCGCCTGGACCCGCCGGCTCAGGCCTGACGCCTCCCGCCGGGAGGCCCTGCTGCCCGCCAGCCTGAACAAAGTGCTGCTCACCGGCCTGCTCCGGGGGGAACTGGGTTTCAACGGCCTCATCTCCACCGACTCCAGCGCCATGGTGGGCTTCACCACCGCCATGCCCCGGCGGGTGGCCGTGCCCACCGCCATCGCCGCCGGCGCCGACGTGCTTTTGTTCAACAAGAGCCTGGAGGAGGACTACGCCTATCTGCTGGAGGGCGTCAGGTCCGGCATCCTGTCGGTCGAGCGGCTGGATGAGGCGGTGATGCGCATCCTGGCGGTCAAGGCGTCCCTGAAGCTGCCGGAGAAGCAGGCCGCCGGCACCCTGGTACCCGGCCCGGAGGCCCTGGACATCGTGGGCTGCGAGAAGTTCCGCGCCTGGGCCGACGAGGTGGTGGACCGCTCCGTCACCCTGGTCCACGACCGGCAGAACCTGCTGCCCATCTCCCCGAAGAAATATCCCCGGGTCTATCTGAACGTGATCCAAAAGTCCACCGACCCGGAGGATCCCATGGTCCTCCACTGGAAGAAGATCTTTGAGGACGAGGGCTTTGAGGTCACCGTCCGGGACCGCCGGGTGGAGATCACCATCGGCGACTTCTCCGACCCCAGCCCCAGCCCCGAGAAGGCCGCCATGCTCTATGAGATGTACCGCAGCGTGGAGGAGATGAAGAAGAACTACGACCTCTACGTCTATGTGGCCAATATGCAGAACGCCTCCAACAACACCACCCTGCGGCTGAACTGGAACGTGACCTTCGGCCTGGGGGACGACGCCCCCTGGCTGGCCGCCGAGATCCCGGTGATGATGATCAGCACCGGCTATCCCTATCACCTGTTCGACGCCCCCATGGTGGACACTTACATCAACACCTACAGCGCCGCGCCGGCGTTCACCAAAGCGGCCATGGACAAGATCATGGGCCGGAGCGGGTTCAAGGGAGTCAGCCCCATGGATCCGTACTGCGGCAAGGACTACCTGAAATTCTGAGAACGGGGGCGCAGGAATGAAGCGGGAAGAAGTGCTGGCCCGGATGGGTATGCGGCTGCCCATGCGCAAGCAGATGCGGATCATCATCTCCAGCGACGTGGGCAACGAGGCGGACGACCAGTTCGCCATCGTCCACCAGCTGCTCACCCCCATGTTCGACGTGCGGGGGATCGTGGCCGCCCACTTTGAGAGCAAGGCCCCCGGCAGCCACAGCACCATGGAACAGAGCTATCAGGAGTTGTGTCGGCTGATGGCCGCCAGCGGCATGGAGGACGTGCCCGCCCTCCGGGGCTGCCCTGCCCCCCTTGTAAGCGAGACCGACGCCCCTGAGAGCGAGGGCGTGGACTTCATCATTCGGGAGGCCCTGCGGGAGGACGAGCGCCCCCTGTACATCACCGTCCAGGGGGCCCTCACCGACGTGGCCGCCGCCCTCAACCGCCGCCCGGAGATCGCCGAGCGGCTCACCGTGGTGTGGATCGGCGGCGGGCCCTATCCTCAGGGCGGCGGGGAGTTCAACCTGATGCAGGATGTGAACGCCGGCCGGGTGCTGATGGCATCCAAAGCGACGGTGTGGCAGCTACCCGTGACCGTCTACAGTACGGTGGAGGTCACCATGGCCGAACTGGCCCGAAAGGTGCGCCCCCACGGCCCTGTGGGCCGCTATCTCTACGAGGAGATCGAGACCTACAACTACAACAGCGACGAGCCCTATGAGCTGCGCCGGGGCGAGAACTGGAGCCTGGGCGACTCCCCCGTGGTCTACGCGCTGATGGGCTGCGGCTGGCGGGACAGCTTCCATATGGAGCGCGCCCCCAGGATCCAGGACGACATGAGCTATCAGCCCGACCCCAGCGGCAAGCTCATCCGCGTGTACGACTATGTGGACGTGCGGATGCTGCTGGAGGACTTCTTCGCCAAGCTGGAGCTGGGCTACTGAGACAGGCTGTGAGAGGAGGCAGCGCGGCATGAAACAGGTCACATTGGGAAGCAGCGGGATGGCCGTTCCCGCCGTGATCGTGGGCTGTATGCGGCTGGGCGAGCTGGACCGCAAGGCCCTGAACCACTATATCCACGCCGCCCTGGACCAGGGCGCAAACTATTTCGACCACGCCGACATCTACGGCTGGGCCGCCGGCCCCGGCGCCTGCGAAGAACACTTCGGCGCCGCCGTCCAGGGCGACCCCTCCATCCGCCGGGAGGACCTGATCCTCCAGTCCAAGTGCGGCATCCAGCGGGGGTATTACGACTCCTCCAAGGAGCATATCCTCAGCGCTGTGGACGGCATTTTGAAGCGCCTGCGGACCGACTACCTGGACGTGCTGCTGATCCACCGGCCCGACGCGCTGGTGGAGCCGGAGGAGGTGGCCGCCGCCTTCGACGAGCTGGAGCGGAGCGGAAAGGTGCGCCATTTCGGCGTGTCCAACCACCGGCCCATGCAGATCGAGCTGCTGAAGCGGTATGTGAAACAGCCGCTGATCGCCAACCAGCTCCAGTTCAGCCTCCCCGTGTCCAACATGGTGGCGGGCGGGCTGGAGGTCAACATGGAGACCCCCGGCGCCGCCGACCGGGACGGCTCGGTGCTGGACTACGCCCGGCTGCACGATATGACCATCCAGGCCTGGTCCCCCTTCCAGGCCCCCTCCAAGCCCCCCAGGTGGGGCAGCTGCTTCATCGGCCACGAGGATTACACGGAGCTGACCCGGGAACTGGAGGCCCTGGCCGCCCAGTACGGCGTCAGCGCCACCGCCATCGCGGCGGCGTGGGTCCTCCGCCATCCGGCGGGGATGCAGCTGGTGGCCGGAACGGCGAAGGAGTCCCGGCTGGCGGAGATCGTCAGGGCGGGAGATATCAGGCTGACCCGGCAGGAGTGGTACCGGCTGTACCTGGCCGCCGGACACATACTGCCTTAAAACAACAAAGCCCCCCAGGGGCCGAAAGGGTGAGCATTTTGGAACTGTTTGTAAAAACGACCTATGGGAACGGCGCCTGGCCGGAGCACTTCCGGCAGACCCTGGCCTTCACCCCCGACGGCGGTGAGGAAGACCATGTGGTGAATATATATCCCGAGGTGACCTACGAGACCCTGGAGGGCTTCGGAGGCGCCGTCACCGAGGCCGCCGCCTACGTCTACTCCCTGATGGACGAGGGACAGAAAAAACGGTTGATGGAGGCCTATTTCTCCCCGGAGCGGATGAATTACCGGCTGGTCCGCCTCCATCTGGACAGCTGCGACTTCTGCCTGGGCCAGTACGAGGCCATGTCCGATCCCAACGACGCCGCCCTGGCGTCCTTCTCCCTGGAGCGGATGGAGAAATACGTCTTCCCCATGCTGCGGGACGCGGAAAAGGCGGCGGGCCGGCCCATGGAGCTGATGCTCTCCCCCTGGTCGCCCCCGGCCTTTATGAAGGACAACGGCAGGCGCATCGGCGGCGGAAAACTGCTGCCGGAGTATCGGGGCCTCTGGGCGGAGTACCTGTGCCGGTACATCACCGAGATCCAAAAGCGGGGCTTCACCGTCCGGCGCGTCTCCCTCCAGAACGAGCCCAAGGCCGCCCAGCGGTGGGACTCCTGCATCTTCACCGCCAGAGAACAGCGGGATTTTATCGTAGACTATATGGCCCCCGCCATGAAAAAGCACAGCCTGGAAAACATCGAGATTTTTATCTGGGACCACAACAAGGAGCGGGTCTACGAGTGGCTACGGGATGAGATCGACCCGGAGTCCGACCCGCTCATCGCCGGGGCGGCCTTCCACTGGTACAGCGGCGACCACTTCGAGGCGCTGGACGCCGCCCGGAAGATGTACCCCGATAAAAAGCTCATCGTCTCCGAGAGCTGCATCGAGTTTTACAAGTTCAGCCGGGACGACGCCATCGGCGGCGCCCAGCGGCTGGCCCACGAGATCATCGGGGACCTGAACCACGGCATGACCGCCTTTTACGACTGGAACATGCTGCTGGACGAGCGGGGCGGTCCCAACTACACCGGCAACTTCTGCCTGGCCCCCTTCCTCTACGACACCGGGTCAAAAACGCTGATGCCCCAGCTGCTCCAGCAGTACTTCGAGCATATCACCCACTATCTGGTCCCCGGCTCCGTCCGGCTAGGCTTCAGCCGGGCCTCGGAGGATGTGGAGGTCACCGCCTGGCGGCGGCCCGACGGGCAGATCGCGGTCATCCTGATGAACCGCTCCGATGGGCTGACGCCGGTCAATCTGCGGCTGGAGGGCCGGACGGCCTCCTTCCTGCTCTACCCCCGGTCCATCAGCACGGCGCTGGTCCTGGACGAAAAACAGAATTGAGGAGCGATATCATGGAACAGGTCTATAACCCCTACCTCCCTCTGACCGAATACATCCCCGACGGGGAGCCTCACGTCTTCGGGGACCGGGTGTACATCTACGGCTCCCACGACAAGGCGGACGGGGCCGTCTACTGCGAGCGGCATTACGAGGTCTGGTCCGCCCCGGTGGACGACCTGCGGAGCTGGCGGAGCGAGGGGGTCAGCTACCTCCGCTCCCAGGACCCCACCAACGCCGGCGATACCATGCAGCTCTGGGCGCCCGACGTGACCCAAGGGCCCGACGGGCGGTACTACCTCTACTACTGTCTGGGCTTCAACGAGGAGATCGGCGTGGCGATGAGCGACCGCCCGGCGGGGCCCTTCCGGTTCCTGGGTCACGTCCACTACCCGGAGCATATCAAGGGCGGCAAGGTACTCACCGAGGGCTTTGTCTTCGACCCGGCGGTACTCACCGACGACGACGGTCGGGTCTATCTGTATTACGGCTTTGCCCCCTTCGGGGCGAAGACCATGATCCTGCCGGAACTGCCCCCGGAGGCGGTGGCCCAGCTGCCCCCGGCCCTCCGAAATCATTACCGGCCCAGGGAGCCCCTGACGCTGGGCGAGAACTCCATGGTGGTGGAGCTGGAGCCGGACATGGTCACCGTAAAAGACGAGCCCCGGGCGCTGCTCCCCGGCGGGAACCACGAGGCAGGCACCGGCTTTGAGGGCCACGGCTTCTTTGAGGCCTCCTCCATCCGCAAGCTGGACGGAAAATACTACTTCGTGTACTCCAGCCACAAGAGCCACGAGCTGTGCTGGGCCGTCAGCGACAGGCCCGACCGGGATTTCGTCTACGGCGGCATCCTGGTCTCCAATGGCGACATCGGGCTGAACGGCCGGGAGAGGCCGGTCTATCCCCTGGGCAATAACCACGGCGGCCTGGTCCGGGTGGGGAGCGAGACCTACGTCTTTTACCACCGCCAGACCAACGGCACCGAGTTCTCCCGGCAGGGCTGCGCCGAGCGGGTGGAGATCGGCCCCGACGGGAAGATCGCCCAGGTGGAGATCACCAGCTGCGGGCTCAACGGCGGGCCGCTGGAGGCCGCCGGCGTCTATCCCGCCGGCATCGCCTGCCACCTGACCGACCCCACCGTGGAAAACCGCATCGATTACAACGACCCCGTCATGAAGACCCAGATCCGGGTGACCGAGCGGCAGAACCAGAGCTTCATCACCGGCATCAAGGACCGCTCCACCGTGGGCTGGAAGTACTTCCGGTTCACCGGGACCGATCTGCTGGCCCTGGAGCTGCGGGGCTCCTTCGCGGGGACGGTCACCGTCTCCCACGACGAGGCCGGGGACAGGCCCATCGGCGCCTACGAGGTGGCCCTGGAGTCCGGGAGCTGGGCGGAGCATATCATTCCCATCCAGCCCCGGAAGGGCAAGCGGGCCCTGTATCTGCACTTTAAGGGGAAGGGGACCCTGGACCTGAAGACCCTGGCATTTCTGTAAACAGGAGGAAACCCATGGATCGCATTTTATACGGCGCGGCCTACTACGACGAATATATGCCCTATGACCGTCTGGAACAGGACGTGGCCATGATGAAAAGGGCGGGACTCAACACCGTCCGCATCGCCGAGTCCACCTGGAGCACCTGCGAGCCCCAGGAGGGCGTGTTCGACTTCTCCCATGTGGAGCGGGTCATGGACGCCATGGAGGCGGCCGGCATCGGGGTCATCATCGGCACCCCCACCTACGCTATCCCCACCTGGATGGTCAAGTCCCACCCGGAGGTGATGGCCGACACCGCCCAGGGCCGGAACCGCTACGGCGGCCGCCAGCTCATGGATATCACCTCCCCCGCCTACCGGTTCTACGCGGAGCGGGTCATCCGGGAGCTGATGAAGCGCACCGCCCACCGCAAATGCGTCATCGGCTTCCAGATCGACAACGAGACGAAGCACTACGGCACCGCCGGCAAAAACGTGCAGGAGAAGTTCGTCAAGTACCTGCGGGACAAGTTCGGCGGCGATTTGGACGCCATGAACCGGGAATTTGGCCTGGACTACTGGAGCAACCGGATCAACGCCTGGGAGGACTTCCCCGATGTGCGGGGCACCATCAACGGCAGCCTGGGGGCGGAATTCGAGAAGTTCCAGCGCACCCTGGTGGACGAGTTCCTGGCCTGGCAGGCGGCTATCGTGAACGAGTACCGCCGGGAGGACCAGTTCGTCACCCAGAACTTCGACTTTGAGTGGCGGGGCTATTCCTTCGGCGTCCAGCCCGACGTCGACCACTTTCACGCCGCCAAATGCGTCACTATCGCCGGGACGGACATCTACCACCCCACCCAGGACGCCCTCACCGGCGCGGAGATCGCCTTCGGCGGCGACATGGCCCGCTCCCTCAAGGGGGACAATTACCTGGTACTGGAGACCCAGGCCCAGGGCTTCCCCGGCTGGACGCCCTATAAGGGCCAGCTGCGGCTCCAGGCGTACAGCCACATCGCCTCCGGAGCCGACAGCGTGATGTACTGGCACTGGCACTCCATCCACAACGCCCAGGAGACCTACTGGAAGGGGATCTTGAGCCACGACTTCCAGGAAAACGCCGCCTACCGGGAGATCTCCGCCGTGGGCCGGGAGCTGGAGCGGGTGGGCGGCCGTCTGGTGGATTTGAAGAAGAAAAACGATGTGGCGGTGCTGGTCAGCAACGAAGCCCTCACCGCCCTGAAGTGGTTCGCCCTGGGGGACCTCTACGGCGCGGGGGACCGCACCGGCTATAACGACGTGGTCCGCTGGCTGTACGACGCGCTGTACCACAAGAACGTGGAGTGCGACTTTGTGTGGCCGGAGTCGGAAAACCTGGCGGACTACAGGCTCGTCGTGGTCCCCGCCCTCTACGCCGCGCCGGACGAGCTGCTCCGCCGGCTGGACCGCTATGTGGAGGGGGGCGGCACCCTCGTCGTCACCTTCAAGAGCGGCTTTGCCGACGAGAACGTGAAGGTCAGCCACGAGATCCAGCCCCACATCCTGCGGGGCTGCCTGGGGGTCCATTACGATCAGTTCACCTATCCACGGGGGGTGGGCCTGACGGGTGAGATCGCCGGGAGCGGCGCCCAGGCCCGCGCCTTTATGGAGCTGCTCACCCCCGACAGCGCGGAGGTCCTGGCCCGCTATGACCACTACAACTGGGGCGAGTACGCGGCCATCACCAGGAACCGATACGGAAAGGGCACGGCCTATTACCTGGGCTGCATGACGGACGGGGCCGTCCTCTCCAGTGTGCTGGACGACGCCCTCTCCGCCGCCGGGGTAGAGGCCCCAGAGTCCGCCGCCCCCGTCATCGTCCGCAAGGGGCGGAACCGGGACGGCAAAACGGTCCGCTTCTACCTCAACTACTCCCCGGAGGAGAAAGCGGTCCCCTACCGGTACGGGGACGGCGCCGACCTGTTCACCGGGGAGGCGGTCCGGGGCGGCGACACGCTCCACATCGGTCCCTGGGATCTGAAAATCGTGGAGGCGTGAAGCCGCCGCATGAAAAAAGCAAATTTGGCGGGATGTATCAAGGCGATATAAGGAAGGATCATTATGGTCGATTTGAGAGCAAAACCGTTCTGCCTGGACGATGAACAGATCCGGTGGGTAGAGGACACCATCGCCGGCATGACGTTTGAGGAAAAGCTGGGGCAACTGTTCGTGCTGCTCAAGGCGGCGCCCGGCTTCAACGAAGAGCAGATCAGAGCCGGTCTCGCCGCCTCCCACCAGGGCGGCCTGCGCTGGCAGGGCGGCGACAGGGAGACCGTCTGGCTGCAAAACACCACCTATCAGAAGTACAGCAGGATCCCGCTGCTCATCGCCGCCAACTGCGACGACGGCGGAAACGGCTGCCTGCCGGAGGGGACCTTTGTGGCCACCGCCGCCCAGTGCGGCGCGGGTCAGGGAACGGACAACGCCTATCATGTGGGCCTTGTCTCCGGCCGGGAGGCCTCGGCCATCGGGTGCAACTGGATGTTCAATCCGGTGTCCGATATCTACATGAACTGGCGCAACACCATCGTCAACACCCGCTCCTTTGGAGAGAACGCGGACACCGTCATCGCCAACGCCCGGGCCTATATCCGGGGGATCAAGGACGCCAACCCCAACATGGCCTGCTGCTGCAAGCACTTCCCCGGAGACGGGGTGGAGGAGCTGGACCAGCACCTGGTCATGGGGGTCAATTCCCTGAGCGTGGAGGAGTGGAACGCCACCTTCCGGCGGGTGTACCAGACCATGATCGACGAGGGGCTGGAGTCCATTATGGTGGGGCACATCGCCCTGCCCGAGATGAGCCGCCGTCTGCGCCCCGGCATCTCCGACGCGGAGATCAGGCCGGCGACCACGGCCCCCGAGCTGATCGGCGATCTGCTCCGGGGGGAGATGGGCTTCAACGGCCTGGTGATCACCGACGCCTCCCACATGGTGGGGTTCACCGCCACGGCCAGGCGCAGCGAGGCCCTGCCGGCGGCCATCGCCGCCGGGTGCGACATGATCCTCTTCGCCAACGACGTGGAGGAGGACATCGGCTTTCTGCGGGCCGGCTGCGAAAAGGGCGTTATCACCGAAGAGCGGCTGTCCGACGCGCTCCACCGCGTCCTGGGCCTGAAGGCCCATCTGCATCTCTATGAGGAGCGCGTCCGCTTCCCGGACAGGGCCGGACTTGATGTGGTGGGCTGCGAGGAACACAGGGCCTATACCGAACAGGCCGCCGACGAGTGCGTGACCCTGGTGAAGGACACCCGGAACATCCTGCCTGTGGACCCCGCGGAGAAAAAGCGGGCCTTCCTGGTCTATGTGCAGTCCACCCCCACCAGCAAGGGTTACCAGGGCGACCCGGTGAAGCAGGTGGTCATCGAGGAGCTGGAGCGGGCCGGCTTCGAGGTGGACGTCTGCCCCAACTACCACGACCTGGAGGTGGAAAACGGCCCCTCTCCCATGAATTTCGTGAAGATGCTGGGCCACGAGAGCCGGGAGAGCTTCGTCAGCCGCCACGACGCGGCGTTCCTGTTCATCAATGTGAAAGGCTATGCCCAGGAGAACAACGTCCGGGTGCGCTGGAGCTGCAACCACAGCTGCGAGCTGCCCTGGTACAATGAGGAGATCCCCACCGTGGGGGTGAGCCTCAACTACACCAATCATCTCATCGACGTGCCCCAGCTGCACACCTTTGTGAACGCCTACGGCTCCACCCGCGCCCATATCCGCGCCGCCGTTGAGAAGATCTGCGGCAGGAGCGGATTCAAGGGCGCCGCCGGCGAGACTGTGTTCTGCGGCCGCTGGGACACCAGGCTGTAAAACCGTTGGGAGGGACCCCTTATGGAAGATATTTTGCTGAATATGAAGCCCGCCAGGGACTATCTGGTGTGCGTGGACTCCGATGGCTGCGCGTTCGACAACATGGAGCTGAAGCAGAAGGAATGCTTTTGCCCCGCCACCGTCAACGTATGGGGGCTGCAGAACGTGTCCCGCTATGCCCGGGAGGCGGCGGAGTTCGTCAACCTGTACTCCAAGACCCGGGGCATGAACCGCTTTCCGGCGCTGGTCCGCACGCTGGAACTGCTGGGCGCGCGAAAAGAAGCCCGGGAGCGGGGTTATGTCTGCCCCGATCTGACCCCGCTGAAAAAGTGGATCGCGGAGACGGACAGCCTGTCCGCCAAGGGGATCAGGGAGTACGCCGCCGCCCACGGGGGAGACATGGATCCGGTGCTGGCCACCACCGCCCGGTGGTCCGCCGAGGTGGATGAGAACGTCGAGCGCATCGTCCACGGGGTGGCCCCGCTGCCCGGCGTGAAAGAGGCTTTTGCGGAGATCTCGCGGTTTGCCGACATCGTCATCGTCTCCGCCGCTTCCCACGAGGCCGTCGTACGGGAGTGGAGCGCCCAGGGCCTGCTGGAGCACATCACCGTGGTGGCGGGCCAGGAGCTGGGCAGCAAGAAGGACTGCATCCGCAAGGCCATGACAGGCCGCTATGCTCCTGACCATGTGCTGATGGTGGGAGACGCCCCCGGCGACCACGACGCGGCCGGGAGCAACGGGGTGCAGTTCTATCCCATCATCCCCGGCCGGGAGGTGGAGAGCTGGGCCCGTCTGCGGGGCGAGGCCATCGAAAGGTTCCGGGACGGGACTTATGCGGGCGCCTATGTGGACGGGATCCTGGCCGAGTTCGACGCCGTTTTGCGTGAGGAGCCCAACTGGTAGACCATTTTTGCAAGAATTGCAATATCATATCTAAAAAGAACAATGTAACTTGCAAAAACAACGTGTTATACTGACCACAGATCAAATTTAAGAAGGGAAGGTATCACAAATGATGGATCTGCCTCTGAACATCGACTTTACCGGGAAGGTGGTAGTGGTCACCGGCGCGGGCGGCGTGCTCTGCGGCGACATGGCCAGGGCCTTCGCCCAGGCAGGGGCTAGGGTGGCCGCCCTGGACCTGAACGAGGAGGCCGTGAAGAAGCTGGCCGCCGCGCTGAAGGCCGAGGGCTTCGTGTGCCAGGGCTACAAGGCCAACGTGCTGGAGCCGGAGTCCCTGGAGGCCGTACACCGGCAGGTGCTGGCCGACCTGGGTCCCTGCGACATCCTCATCAACGGGGCGGGCGGCAACAACCCCAGGGCCACCACCGACAACGAGTACCAGCACGAGGCCAAAGAGGGCCAAAAGACCTTCTTCGACCTGGATGCCGCCGGGGTGGACTTCGTGTTCAAGCTGAACTTCCAGGGCACCCTGCTGCCCACCCAGGTGTTCGCCAAAGACATGGTGGAGCGGAAGTCCGGCTGCATCCTGAACATC
Organism: uncultured Oscillospiraceae bacterium; assembly: GCA_947624465.1. Classification (GTDB taxonomy): domain Bacteria; phylum Bacillota; class Clostridia; order Oscillospirales; family Oscillospiraceae; genus Enterenecus. The sequence continues at coordinate 18,728 of CANQKJ010000003.1, read as the reverse complement.
TCCTCCATGAACGCCTACATCCCCCTGACCAAGATCCCCGCCTACTCCGGGGCCAAGGCCGCCGTCTCCAACTTCACCCAGTGGCTGGCCACCCACTTCGCCGGAAGCGGCATCCGCTGCAACGCCATCGCCCCCGGCTTCCTGGTGTCCAACCAGAACCGGGCCCTGCTGTTCAACGAGGACGGCACCCCTACCCCCAGAACGGCCAAGATCCTGAACGGCACCCCCATGAACCGCTTTGTGGACAGCGCGGAGCTGCTGGGCGGCGTGTTCTTCCTGTGCGACGACAGGGCCGCCAGCGCCGTCACCGGCGTGGTGCTGCCCATCGACGCGGGCTTCGCCGCCTACTCCGGTGTGTGAGAAAACCCCATCTGCGGCTGCCCCTGCTGCCGCAGCGCCAAACGCTACTTGAACTTTAGGAGTTGATGAAATGAAGCTTTCCTTCCGCTGGTACGGTGAGAGCGACCCTATCCCCTTACAGTACATCCGGCAGATCCCGGGGATGCGCTCGGTGGTGTCCGCCGTATACGACGTAAAGCCCGGCGAGGTGTGGCCCGAAGCATCCATCGCCCGCCTGAAAGAGCTGGCTGAAGCCAACGGGCTGGTTTTCGACGTAGTGGAGTCCATCCCGGTGAGCGAGGACATCAAGCTGGGTACGAAGAAGCGGGACGAGCACATCGAGGTCTACTGCGAAAATATCCGCCGCTGCGCGAAATACGGCGTGAAATGTGTCACCTATAACTTCATGCCCGTGTTCGACTGGACCCGGACCCAGCTGGATAAAATGGCGCCCGACGGCTCCACCAGCCTTGTCATGTACTGGGACCAGCTCCGGGGGCTTGACCCTCTGAAGGACGACATCCACCTGCCCGGCTGGGACGCCAGCTACACCCAGGACCAGGTCCGGGAACTCATCTACGCCTACGGCAAGCTGGGTGCGGAAGGCCTTTGGAGAAACATTGAGATCTTTCTGAAAAAGGTCGTCCCCGCGGCGGAGGAGTGCGGCGTCACCATGGCCCTCCACCCGGATGATCCTCCATATCCCATTTTTGGCCTGCCCAGGGTCATCACCTGCGAGGAGAACCTGGACCGGTATCTGTCCATCGTGGACAGCCCCGCTAACACCCTGTGCCTGTGTACCGGCTCCCTGGGCTGCGCCAAAAGCAACGACATCCCCGCCATGGTGCGCAAGTATGCTGAAAAGAAGCGCATCGGCTTCATGCATATGCGCAACGTGCTCATCCTGCCCGACGGCTCCTTTGAGGAACAGGGCCACCAGTCCCCCTGCGGCAGCCTTGATATGTACGAGATCGTCAGGGCGCTGGTGGACAACGGTTTCGACGGATGGGTCCGCCCGGACCATGGCCGCATGATCTGGGGCGAGACCGGCAAGGCGGGCTACGGCCTCTATGACCGCGCCCTGGGCGCGGCCTACATCAACGGGCTTTTTGAAGCGTGCGAAAAAGCCGCAAAGAACTGAAGGCCGCGGCCGGATCACAAAAAGGGCCGGGGAGCGAAATGACTTGTCTCGCTCCCCGGCCCTGGAATATTATTCTCGTTAAGGCTTCCTGTCAGGTCCACATGACCCATATTCAAGCACTTCTCCAAACACATTCCCCAGTCAATTACTGTATAGAGCAGAGCTGCGTACGGCAAAAATGATCGTTTGACGTTATCCTGCCGCCTTCAAATAGTTCACAACGGCCTCGGCGGAGGCGGAGGCGCCGCCCAGCGAGCGCATATCGGCGCTGAACTCCAGGGCGGTGTTTTTGTAGGACGGGTCGGTCAGCAGGGCGGTGACGGCGTCCCGCAGGGCCTCCGCCGTGATGGCGTTCTTGTCCAAAAAGGCCCGGCCCAGGCCCAGCTTCTCGATCTGCCGTGCGGTGATGGCCTGCTCCTCCATCTGGGGGATGGCGATCATGGGCACCCCGTAGTAGATGGCCTCCCCGGTGCCGCCCATGCCGCCGTGGGTGATGAACACCGACGCCTGGGACAGGATATCCAGCTGGGGCACCATCTGCCCCACCTCCACGTTGGCGGGGATGTCCTTCAGGGACTTGGGGTCGATGGCACCCAGGGCGGCGAAGACATTGATGTCCAGATCCCGCACCGCGTCAAAGAGGATGGGGTAGTACTCCGGCCAGTTGTTGAAGGCCGTGCCCAGGGAGGAGTACAGCAGGGGCCTGCCGTTGTCCGGGGCCTTCCAGGTGCCGAAGGCGGAGCGCTTGCCCATCTGCACGCCGGTGAATACGAAGTCGTCTCCGAAGGTCTCGTAGTTGGGGACCAGGCGCTTCTGCATCATCACCAGGTTGAAGTCCCCCTGCCCGTCAAAGATCTCCTTCACGGTCATCAGGCGGCAGCCGTACTTTTTCGCGTATTCCTCCGCCAGCTCTTTGGCAGCCCTCCGCATAGGATGGTCCTCGGGCACGTTCTGGAAGGACTCGGCCACGGAGTAGGACTCGTTGGCGGGATAGCTGGTGTAGAGCATGATGTTGGGAACGCCCAGCACGTCGGCCGCCATGGTGCCGGCGATGCCGGCGAAGTCGTGGACGATGGCGTCCGGCCTGTCCTCCCGCAGGGTGTCCAGCACGGTATCGATGTACTCCCCCGCCTCCCGGAGGAACAGGAAGGGCACGGTGGCGGCCACGTTTTCCTCCTGCCCGTCGCCGCCGCCGTGGCTGTTCCCGCCCTCCATCCAGGAGGGGACGGGGACAAATTTGGCCCCGGTAGGCTCGACGATGGCCCGGAAGCTCTCCGTGGTGAAGTAGGTCACCCGGACGCCCCACTTGATGAGCTCCGTCACAAACGCCAGGGTGGGATTCACATGGCCGAACCCGCCCAGAGAAACGATCGCGATATGCATAGTCATTCTCCTTTCCATTGATCCGTCAGGCCAGCGTCAAAGCGGCGTCCAGCCCGGTCTCAGTGCTGGCGGTCATGGCGATCTCCCCTGCCCCGGTCCGCCGCAGGATGGCCAGCGCCCGCCCGTGGAAGGTCCGGGCCGTGTCCCCGGCATAGCCGTGGATGGGCTTGGGGTCGCCGCTGCCGAGGCCCGCCAGTTCCCCTGCCCCGGAGACAGATACGGTCAGCTCCGTATCCACCCCGTCTGCTACCAGGCCGTTTTCGTCCCGGAGCGTCAGGTTTACATAAATAAGCTCCTCGCCGGCTGGCTCCGTCCGGGCCTCCAGCCGGACGGCGGTCCCGGCGGAGGTCAGCTCCATCCGGCCCAGCTCCGCCCCGCCGTCACAGGCCACGGCAACGAGAGTACCCGGCTCATAGGGGGCCTCAAAATATGCGGTGAAGTTGTGGTCAGGGCCGCAGGGCCGCCGGCCCAGCGATCTCCCGTTCAGCAGCAGCTCCACCTCCGTGCCGGGAGAGTAGATCTCCACCACGATCGGCCTGCCCTCGGATCCGGGCCAGGTCCAGGAGGAGCGGCTGTCGCTGATGACCCAGGGTGTCTTGATGAGCCGCTCCCCGTAGTGGGCGGGGTCCTGAACGGTGATATAGGGCACCTTCCGCAGGCCGAACACGATCTCCCGGAAGTAGGAGGCGGGGCGGCGGAAGCCGGTGATGTCGACGTCCCCGCAGAAGGCCAGCTGGCAGGGGTATTGGGCCCCGAAGCCCCCCTCCCCGAAGCGGTAGGCGGGGATGCCCACCCCGGCCTCGCCGATGTAGTCCCAGCCGGTCCAGGTGAAGTCGCCCACCACGGAGGACAGCCTCTCCACCAGGGCCCAGTTTCGGGCGATCTCCGGGGGATAGGTCTCGCTGCCCACCACCACACGGTCGGGATAGTCCGCCGCGTCCGCCTCATACCGGGCGGTCATGTAGTTGTAGCCCACCGCGTCCATCCCGGCGGAGGCGGCCTCGATGCGGCCCGACACGATGGGATGGCGGACGATGTCGTCCATGTGCGCGTCCATGGCGGACATAAAGTCGTTGACATTGCCATCCGCTGCGCCGTCCTCCGCGGCGGGCAGGATGTCCGCCATGATGGCGCCCATCCGGTCGCCCGAGGCGAACACGCCGTTGATAGATACCATGGTGAAGCGGTCCCCGTCCAGACCCTTGACCAGCCTTGCCATCTCCCGGCCAAAGGCGGAGCCCTGGGGCATACCCGTCTCCGGGATCTCGTTGCCCAGGGAGTAGAACACCACGCTGGGGTGGGGGCGGTCCTTGCGGACCAGGGCGGTCACGTCCTCCCGCCACCACTTGTCGATGAACAGGCTGTAATCCAGGTCCTTCTTGGGCCGGGTCCACATATCGAAGGCCTCGTCCATCACATACATACCCAGCCGGTCGCAGGCCTCCAGCAGGGGGACGGAGGCGGGATTGTGGGCGGTGCGGATGGCGTTGAAGCCGGCCTCCTTCAGGATGCGGATGCGGCGCAGCTCCGCGTCCGGGCAGGTGACCGCCCCCAGAGGGCCGTTGTCGTGGTGGACGCAGGCGCCCCGGAGCTTCACAATCTCCCCGTTCACCCGGAGGCCCCGGCGGGCGTCCAGCCGGAGGGTACGGACGCCGAAGGAGACGGAGTCCCGGTCCAGCTCCCCGCCGCCCTCGGTGAGGCGGACCTCACAGCCATAAAGGCTGGGCGATTCGGCGGACCACAGGGCGGGGCGGCCCACGATGACGGCCTGGGTCAGCCGCTCCTCCGCCCCCGCCGCCAGGAAAACGGGCAGGGAGAAGGATGCGGCCTCCCGCCCGTCCGGGCCGGCGATCCTGCCCTCCAGCCGCACGTCGTGGGGCAGCCGGTCCCGGTTCTTCAACTCGGCGGACACCTCCAGCAGGGCGTAGTCCTCCTCAATGGCGCGGGTGGACACGAACAGCCCCTCCGGCTCCAGGGTGACGGTCCCCGCCGTCAGCAGCCACACATCCCGGAGGATGCCGCTGCCGGAGTACCAGCGGGAGTTGGGCATACCGCCGTTCTTCACCAGCACCCGCAGCTCATTGTCCCCGCCGTAGTTCAGATAGTCGTTGAGGTACACGCAGAACTGGGAGTAGCCGTAGGCCCGCTTGCCCACCAGCTGGCCGTTGAGGTAGACCAGGGCGTTCATGTAGATCCCCTCGAACTTCACGGCCACGGTCCGGCCGCGCCATTCCTCCGGGGCGCGGAACTCCTTGACATAGACGTAGCTCCCGCCGTCCCGGTAGGCGGTGTCCCCGCCGTTGGGACTGTCCGGGCGGGGGGTCCGCAGACGCATGGCGTCATGGGGCAGAGTGACGATCTCCGCGTCCTCCGGCACCGACCACACCAGGGCGAAGGCGTCTTTCTCCTCCCAGAATTTCCACTCCCGGTTCCACTTTTCCGCTCTCATCGTGATCCTCCTCGCCGCGATTTACAGCGTTTTTGTGCCGTACAGCGTCATCAGGTCCGCCTTATTCACAAAGAAGGAGACCTTGCCCCAGCGCACCCGGCACAGCTTGTGCTCCGGGTCGCCCGCCTCGGCGTAGACGTGGTTCAGCCTGTCCTCGATGACCGCGTCCCCGGCGTAGATGTGCTCCGCCAGGGCGATGGTGTCGTCCAAATAGGACGGGGCCACAGGGGCGCCGTTGTGGGCGGGGAACAGGGTGCTCCACTGCCCCTCCAGCCCTTTGAGGCGGAGCATATTGGCGTGGTGTGCCCGCAGGCGCCGATCCAGATCAAAGGGCACGCCGGACTCCGGTGCGGCGTCATACATCAGCACCTGGGCGCTCTCCAGCTCATCCCCCACGAACAGATACCCGTTTTTCCGGTCCAGAAAAGCCAGTGAGCCGTTGGAGTGGGCGGAAATATCCAGCAGTTCAACGGGGCGGCCGCCCAGGTCGATAACGTCCCCGTCCTTCACGTATTTGTGCTCAAAGCCGGGGTGGGGCAGTTTTGAGACGTCGAAGGGCAGCCGGCAGCATGTAGTCAGGTCGGCCTCCGCGCCGGGGAGCATGAGGACGCTCTCCCACTCGCCGCAGCCGCCGGCGTGGTCAAGGTGTCCGTGGGTAATGGCGGCAATGACAGGCCTGGCGGTGAGCTTTTCCACATGGGCGCGGAGATTGCCCGCCCCCCAGCCGGTGTCGATGAGCAGGGCCCGCTCCTCCCCTTCCAGCAGATACATATTCTGCGAGCCGCCCATAAAGCTGATGATCCAGGTATCCTCATTGATCTTCCAGCTCTGATATGAGCCGAATTCCCTCACAAGATCGGGTTCCACAGCGATTTCTCCTTTCGATTGCGGTCGATTTCATTGTAACAGTACATAAGCGCCGGGGCAAGTGGAAAAGGGCCTCCGCGGCATGGCCGCGGAGGCCCTTTCACGGCGAGAAACGCAGCCGGTTCAAGCAAATCGGGTCAGATGCCCGCCTCACTGGGCGGCGGTCTGCCGCCGGGCGGCCTTTGCCTGGGCCAGCTTCTCCTTGAACATCTGGACCTCCACCAGCTTATAGCTGTTGGAGTCATAGATCAGGAACAGGCACACGATGGCGCCGTTGATGACCGTCTGCACCGAGTTGGGCACGCCCATCTTCTGCAGTCCGGAGGTGATGATGGCCTGCACCACAGCGCCCATGAAGATGGCGATGGGGTAGGAAGAGTACTTCCCGAAGATGCCGCCAATGAACATGGGCAGGAAGGCGCTCATGAAGTAGGACGAGGAGCCCAGGCCGGTGTCGGGGGCGATGACGCCGTTCCGGCTCAGGTACACGCAGCCCGCCAGGCCCATCATAAAGCCGGCGATGACATAGCAGTACACCGCGTTGTTCTTCTCCTTGATGCCCACGTCCACGGCGATCTTCTGGCCGCCCTGGAGTGCCCGGCGGTTGTAGCCGATCTTGGTGTAGTCGTAGATGACCACCAGCACCGCCAGCACGATGACGGTGAGGATCAGGCTGTTGGCCGTGCGGGAGAACACCAGCATGGGGCTGCCGATGGCCTTGATGCCCTTGGCGTCGTTGTACATATAGCCGATGGCCTCGTAGATCATGGCCATGCCCACCGAGATCACCATAGGGGGCAGTCCCAAAATCACATAGACCAGGCCGGAGATCAGGCCCAGCGCCACCGCGATGGCCACCACGAACAGCAGCAGTCCGGCGGGGCCCCAGCCCAGATTCTTGGCGATGTTGCCGCCCACGATGGTGGCCAGCATCAGCTCGGCGCCGATGGCGTAGTCAAAGCGGCCGGTGGTCAGGTTGATGGCCATGGCCTGGGCCACAAGACCGGCGAACACCGCGTTGTAGATGATGGTGGTCAGGTCCGCGCCCACGCCAAAACCGGCGTGACCGGTGGCGTTGCAGAGGATAAAGAAGAACAGGTACACGATCACCGGCAGGGCCAGCGTCATAACGATGTTCTTGCCGATTTTTTTGGCCTTCATATATCATCACGCTCCAAACTGCGTCGAGTGAGCCGCCCGCGGGAGGTCCCGCGGGCGGCGCGGGATCAGATCACAACTGCACAGGTCTGCCAGCGGGAAAAGCCCGCCGGTCACTTGCTGAGGGCGTCCTCCAGGGACATATCGAACAGAGCCATCACGTCGTCCACGGTGGCGTCGGGATTGACGCCGCCCAGGACCTGGGCCATCTCCTCGGCGGTGATGTAATACTCGCCGTCGGTGATGTGCTTCTCGTACACGGCGTTGAAGTCCTCGGCGCTGCTGAGGACCCAGCGCTGGGTGTGGTTCAGCAGGGCCTTGCCGTCGGCGCCGCGGGTCAGGTCGGCGTGGCCGGTGGCGGCGTTGACCAGGTCGGCAAACACGGAGCCGAACACCACCTCGCCGCAGTCATAGACCAGGGAGATGACGGTGCCGTTGTCCACAAACGCTTTGTAGCTGTCGCTGACGGTGCCGATGGCGCCAACCTTGAAGTCCTTGCCGGAGTCGATGATGGGCTGGAACCAGGTGAAGGCGTCGAAGGTGGTGACCATGCCGTCATAGTCGCCGGCCAGGATCTCCGCCTGCTTGGCGAAATAGGAGTCGCCGGGGAAGCCTTCCACGATGTCGGTGGCGGGGTCGAACCTGGTCTCGGAACCCTCGGCCTGGGCGGCGGCGATGCCGTCCAGCACGCCGGCCTGGCGGTCCAGGAACATCTGCACGCCGATGACGGCGCCGCCGTTGCACATGGCGATGTGCTTCAGGCCCGCGCTGGCCATGGCGTAGCCCAGCTCATAGCCGGCCATGTAGTCGCCGTTCTTGCCGTTCTCATCGCTCATGTCCTTAAAGGTGTAGGTGCCCACATAGAGGGGATCGTCGGCCACGTCGGGGTAATACTGCTCGTTGCCCCAGTAGTACATACCCTGGCTGGTGCAGTGCTTGATGGCCTCGGCGCCGGCGATGTTGTAGTAGCCGAAGATGCCCTTGCAGCCGGCGGCGGCGCAGTTGTCGATGAAGGCGAACTCATCCTCGGGGGCGTTCAGAGCCTCGGAGACGATGAACTCCACATTGAAGTAGTCGCCCAGGTAGTCAAAATACTCCATCACGCCCATGAAGGACTCGTCGGTGGTGTCAAAGGCCTCCACGCCGATCTTGACGGTCTCCTCAGGCCAGGAGCCGTCCAGAGGGACGTTGGCCGCGGGGGGATTCTCCTCGCCGCCGGGCTGCTCACCGCCGGGGGTGGTCTCGGTGCCGGGATTGCTGGCGGGGCCCACGTTGGGGTCCTTGGGGGTGCAGGCGCACAGCGCGAACACCATGACCAGGGCCAGCAGAAGGGCGATCACTTTTTTCATTTCAATTCCTCCTAATTTGATTTGTTGTTATATGAGAGAGCCGACCGGCCCGGCCGGCGCCGTCTCCGAAAATCACCTGGGCAGCAGCTTGCTGCGATAGCTCAGGCTGGACACCAGCACCACCACGATGAACACAAGGCCACGGGCGATCTGGATCTGCCCGGTGGTCAGGCCCAGGATGGCAAGGCCGCTGTTCAGCACCGTGATGGTCACGGCGCCCACCAGCCCGGCGCTGATCTTGGTCCGGGGGCCGCCGGACAGGGGCATACCGCCCAATACCAGGGCCACCATCACGTCAGTGCCCACGGTGCCGGCGGTGGAGGCGCTGGCGGTGCGGGTCCGCAGCAGCAGCAGGAAGGCGGCCAGCGCCACGCCCAGCGCGCTCATAATGAACACCTTTACGGTGGTCTTTACCGTGTCGATGCCGCTCTGCTTGGCGGAGATGATGTTGCCGCCCATGTTCTTGGCTTTCAGCCCCAGAGGGGTGAACTTGAACACCACCACGCAGAAAATAAAGAAGGCCGCCAGCACCACCACGCTGATGATGGACATCTCGGTGAAGTTGAACTCCCGCAGGGGCTTGACGGCGTTCCGCAGATAGATGGTGGTCTCATTCCCCATCAGCACCAGCACCAGGGCGGAGAAGATGGAGGACAGGATGATGGTGAAGATGAAGAAGGGCACATTCACATAGGCCGCCAAAATGCTCTTGAGGAGCGCCAGCACGATGGACACCGCGAGGACGGCCAGGAACCCGACGAAAAAGCTGCCTGTGGCGATCATCGCCTGGGCGCCCAATACCGCGGCAAGGCACACCGCGCCGCCGATGGACATATCGAAGTACCCCGCGCCGAAGACGAACACCGCGCCGATGGCGCACATGGCGGTCAAGATCACGGTGCTGGACATACCCTGGAGATTGGAGACGGACAGCAGAGCGCCCTTGGTCAGGATCGCAAACACCACAACCACCAGCACCAGGCCGGCGTAGGGGGCGATGTTGCCCACCAGGCGGGCGTCGATCTTCGTGGAGGCGGTCTTTTTCCTGCCCGCCTCTTCCAGTTTCGCGTTCAGATCCTTTTCCATTTCAGCACCCCCTTAGATCATCACGTCGATGATCTGGTTCTCGTTCATGCCGCCGGCATGGGTGAACTCCCCGGCCAGCTGGCCGTCCTTCAGCACCAGCAGCCGGTCGCACATACCGATCAGTTCGGTGAGCTCCTCCGAGATCATCACGATGGACTTGCCGTCCCGGCGCATCCGGTCGATGAGCTGATACATGGCCGCCTTCACGCCGATGTCCACGCCGCGGGTGGGGCAGTCCAGCACCAGGATGTCGCAGTTGCGGCCCACCCACTTGGCAAAGACCACCTTCTGCTTGTTGCCGCCGGACAGATACTGCACGTCCTGGGCGGGGGATGCGCACTTGATGGACAGCTCATCCACCAGGCCGTTGACGTACTTTTTGGTGTCCCCCGGCAGGAGGAACAGGCCCTTCTGGAGCTTGTCGTAGCCCGCGGCCAGGATGTTGTCCGCGATGCTGGCGGTGAGCACCAGCGCCTCCTTGTCACGGTCCTTGGACACATAGCCGTAGCCCTTCAGCAGCGCGCCCCTGGCGGAGTTGACCTTGTCGCCGGTGCGGGTGTCCACCACCTCGCCCTCCAGCAGCTTCATCTCGCCGAACAGGGCCTTGCCCAGCTCGTGCATACCGCAGTGGGACAGCCCGCCGATGCCCAGGATCTCCCCCTTGTGGAGCTCCATGGAGAAGTTCATCAGCATCCCGAAGCCGGAGGTGATGTTGTCCACCTTCAGCACCACCTCGTCGCTGACGGGCTGGCTGAAGTCGCTGCGATAGTAGTCGCCGGTCATCTCCCGGCCCACCATGCACCGCTTGATCACATCCTCGTCCATCTCCTCCTTGGAAAGGGTGGTGATGAGCACGCCGTCCCGCAGCACGGTTAGGGTGTCGCAGGTCTCCATCAGCTCCTCCAGGTCGTGGGAGATGAAGATGACCGCCTTGTCCTCGTCCCGCATCTTCCGCATGATGCCGTAGATGATGTCGCGCCCCTTCTGGGACAGGGCCGTGGTGGTCTCGTCCACCACCAGCACCTCCGGGTCCTCGTAGACCGTCTTGGCGATCTCCACCAGCTTGCGGTCCTGCATATTCAGCGACTCGATGGGAGCCCCGGCGTCCACCCCGGTGAAGCCGATGGCGTCCAGGGCCTTCTGGGCCTCCTTCACCATCGCGGCCTTGTTGATGAACACCCTGCCGAACTTGTTCTCCGAGCCCAGGAAGATATTCTCGGCGATGGAGATGCCGGGCACGGTGCCCTGCTCCTGCACGATCATGCCGATGCCCAGCTTTGCCCCCTCGATCATGGAGGAGGGCTTGTGGGGCTTGCCCTTGAAGAACATCTCCCCGCTGGTGGGCGGCTGCATCCCCGACAGGATGGATGTAATGGTGGACTTGCCCGAACCATTTTCCCCGATCAGGCCGGTGATCTGCCCGCGGTAGATCTTGATGCTCACATGATCGAGGGCCACGGTGGGGCCGAAGTTCTTGCAGAGGTCCCGCGTTTCGACGATCAGTTTTTCCTCATTCACGGCTGCTCCCCCCGTTCCGAATTGTCACACTGAATAACATTTTTTGTTTTCTCCAGCCTTGTATGAGCAATTATAACAAATGCTTTTCCCGGCGTACACATAACAATACTGTTCACAATCCGACTTTTCCTGTCGTCTGTATTGACATCTGTTTTGGGTGCAGACTATACTTTGAGCTGTACAGAGGAAGGGGAGGGCACGGAATGGATTCCGCCAATTACTACACAACCATCGGCGCCGCGTTTGATTACCTTATTGAAATGCACCAGAAAACCGGCGCGGAACTCAACTTCCCCGCGGCGCTGGAGGGGCTTCGCCAGCGGGGAGAACTGACCCGCACGCCTCCGTCCTTTCCGCCTTTTCATGCCAACATGGACCGAAAGGAATTCTTCGCCTTCGTCCGGGGGCTGCCGGTCCAGGCCAACCGGGTGCTGGAACAGCTGCACAGCTTCGCCGAGGACCATGTCACCTATGAGGCCAATATGTTCCCCCGCGGGAAGGATGTCTTTGTGTTCCTGAATATGCCCTATCTGGACAGGTGCCCCCACTCCCACGACTTTTTTGAGATCACCTATGTGCTCAACGGGGGCTGCACCTTTTTCTTTGAGGGGGCCACCGTCACCATGTCGGAAGGGGACGTGTGCATCACCTCTCCCAAGGCCGCCCACAGCCAGCCCCTGGAGCCGGACTGCTTCGCCCCGTCCATCGTGGTGCGGAAAAGCACCTTTAACTCCCTGTTCGGCAATCTGCTCACCAGGCAGGATCTGGTGAGCCTGTTCTTCCGCAACTCGCTGTATGAGCGGCCCATGGCCAACTATATCCTGCTGCATACCGGCGGCGACCAGGAGCTGTTCCACACCGCCCAGACCCTTACTCTGGAGAGCAACCGGACGGACGACTACTCCAATACCTGCGCCGTCAGTCTGCTGAATCTGTTTTTGGCCCGGGCGCTGCGGGCCTCCCGCGCCGCCGTCACCCTCTACCATTACGACAACTACTCCGAAAAGGACTTCGATTTCACTTTGATCCTGCAGTATATCCAGCAGAACTACTAGACCGTCACGCTCTCCTCTCTGGCCGAGACCTTCCATTTCAGCGAGACCTATTTGAGCAAGCTGATCCACAAAAATATGGGTCACAGCTTTACCGACGTGCTGCGCACCCTGAAGATGAACCGGGCGATGGACTACCTGCTGAATACGCCGATGAAAATCAGCGAGATCTCCACAGCCGTGGGCTATGACTCGGTGGACCACTTCTCCCGCACCTTTCGCCGGACATACGGGATGTCCCCCCAGCAGTACAAGCAGATGCGGACAACCGGCCCCGGAGCGGAGCCGGCCGCCGGACAAATACAGGAGTGACGACCATGAAAACCACCGAACTCAACATCAGAGATCCCTTTGTCCTGGTCCACGGCGGAAAGTACTATCTGTACGGCACCCGGAGCGCCACCTGCTGGGGGCCGGCGGACGGCTTCGACTGCTATGTGGGCGGGGACCTGGAGAACTGGGAGGGTCCCATTGAGATATTCCACCGGCCCCACGGCTTTTTCGCCGACCGGGAGTATTGGGCGCCGGAGTGCGTCGCCTACAACGGGGCGTTCTACCTGTTCAGCACCTTCGGCGCCGGCAACCGGAAGCAGGGGGTCTATGTGCTGAAGTCCGCCTCCCCCACCGGGCCCTTCCTGCCCTTCGGGGAGCGGCTGACGCCGGAGGACTGGAACTGCATCGACGGCTCCGTCTGTTTCGAGGACGGGATCCCCTACCTCTCCTTCTCCCACTCGCTGCTGGACATCCCCGACGGCGAGATCTGCGCGGTCCGCCTGTCCCCCGATCTGAGCCGGGCGGAGGGCAGGCCCTTCAAGCTGTTCTCCGCCAGCGAGGCCCCCTGGGCCAGGCCGGTGCCCTTCGCCAGGGCGGAGTTCGGCATCGAGGGCGACGCCTACTTCACCGACGGCCCCTACATTTTCACGGCGGACGACGGAAAGCTGTACATGACCTGGTCCAGCTGGAGCGACCACGGCTACGCCGTGGGGGCAGCGCGCTCCGAGAGCGGCGCCATCCGCGGGCCCTGGAAGCAGCTGAAAGAGCCGCTGTATCCCGAAAACGGGGGCCACGGCATGATGTTCCGGGACCTGGACGGAAGGCTGATCTTCACCCTCCACTATCCCAACGACAAATATCTGGAGCGGCCCGTGTTCCGGCAGGTTCTGGCGGACAAGAGCGGGCTGCGCCTTGCGGAGTGAGATAAGATGAAATTCAAAACCTGGATCACCAACGGCACCGCGTCCCCCTTTTACGCCCGGAAGGAGTTCATCCTTGACCGCCCCGTCGCCAGGGCCGAGGCCAGGGTGTGCGGCCTGGGCCAGTTCGTGTTCTGGCTCAACGGGCACAAGGTTGGGGACCACGAACTGGACCCCGGCTGGACCGACTACCGAAAGCTGGTCCAGTACGTCGCCTTCGATGTGACGGACCTTCTGCGCCAGGGGGAGAACGCCCTGGGCGCCGAGGTGGGCAACGGCTGGTACATCAAGACCGACGAGCATTACACCTTCGCCTTCCCGCCCTTCATGCCCCCCAACCCCAACCCGTACCGGCCCTTCGGGGACGCGCTGGTGCTGGCGGCGGAGCTCACCGTCGCCTATGCCGACGGCACGGCGGAGACCATCGCCGCCGACGAGGGCTGCAAGACGGCCCCTCACCCGGTCACCATGAGCAATGTCTACGGCTCCGAGACCTACGACGCCGCCCTGGAACAGAAGGGCTGGAGCGAGCCGGGGTTTGACGATTCCGCCTGGGCCCCCGCCCTCCCCGGCGCGGCCCCGGAGGGGCGGCTCATAGAACAGTCCCAGCCTCCTGTCAAGGCGGTCAGGACCTACGAGGGCAGGCTGGTGGGTACCGTCAACGGCCGGGATATCTACGACTTCGGCCAGAATATGTCGGGCATCCTGGAGCTGGACTACTCCGGGAAAGCGGGCGAGGCGGTGAAGCTCTACCCGGCGGAGAAGCTGGGCCCCGACGGGGACGTGGACCAGCAGGCCAAGGGCTGGCTCCTCATCGACAGCCAGATCGCCTGCAGGTGCAGCGGCGGGCGGGATCACTACCGCATGAAGTTCACCTACTTCGCCGGCCGGTTTATCGGGGTGGAGCGGGGCGCCGCGGAGGTGTCCCGCCTCACCGCCCACGCCGTCACCAGCGCCTGGAAGACCGACGGCAGCTTCGTCTGCGACGACGATCGCTACAACCGCATCTACTCCCTGGTGGAAAAAGCGGTGGAGGCCAACATGGTCAGCGTCCACACCGACTGTCCTACCATCGAGCGGTTCGCCTGGCAGGAGCCCAACCACCTGATGGCCCCGTCCATCTTCTACATGAAAGATGGGCAGAAGCTGTGGGAGAAGTTCCTGCTGGACATCCGGGCCGCCCAGCACACGGCGGAGGACCGTTTCAGGGACTTCACCGGAAACGAGTTCTGCCCCGGCGACGGGCTGGTGCCGTCCCAGGCCCCCTGTTACATCCCCAACGTCCTCCCTGTCCCCGGCATGGGCAGCTTTTACGACATCATCCCCTGGGGCAGCACCTCCATCCTGGGCCCGTACTGGCACTATCAATTCTACGGGGACCTCAGGATCGTCGAGGACAACTACGACTGCGGGATGCGGTACCTGAACCATCTGAAAACCAAAGTGAATGAGGACGGCTTCCTCAACCACGGCCTGGGGGACTGGGGCAATCCCCGGAATGAGCTGGCCAGAGAGAACATCGAGACGGCCTTCCTCTACGCGGACACCACCGTGCTGGCGTACTTCGCGGAGCTGCTGGGCAGAGAGGACGACAAGGCCGTCCTGGACGCCTATGCCGCAAAGATCAAAGACAACTACAACGCCAAACTCCTTGTCCGGCACCCCACGGAGGGCTTCTGGTGCTACCGGGCCTGGGATCATCCGGACGAGGTGTTCCTGACCCAGGCGGCCCAGGCGCTGCCCCTGTTCTGGGGGCTGGTCCCCGGGGATCAGCGGGACGATGTGGTGAAGGCCCTCCGCTGGACCCTGGAGCGGGACGGCGCTTTCATCTGCGGCGAGGTGGGCCTGCCCTATGTGATCCAGGCGGCGCGGCAGGCGGGCATGAACGACCTCATCGCCCGGTTCGTCACCCGCGCCGAGCATCCCAGCTACTACGCCTTCGTGCTGGACGGAGAGACCACCCTGGGCGAGTACTGGGAGCACAACCCCCGGAGCCACTGCCACGACATGATGGGCCACATCATCGAGTGGTACTACAACGGCGTCGCCGGCATCCGGCCCCTGGAGCCGGGGTTCGGGAAGGTATTGGTGAAGCCGTATCTGCCAGAGGGCATGAATGAATTCACCTGCGCCTATCGCTCGGTAAGGGGCGAGATCCGGGTACACGTCAAAAGGGACGGCGGCGCCGTCGCCCTGGACGTGACCGCGCCGGACGGTGTGGACTGCACCGTGGACGGCGCAAATTTAGAGGGAGCGCGCTGATTCAGGAGCCCCTTTACAAAGCCCGCAAAATCGGCGATAATGAAGCTGCCGATCATCAATCTACAGGAGGCGGCTGCCATGCGGGAGAGTGTGATACAGAGGCTTGCCGGGATCACGGAGGAGGAGCAGCGCATCCTGCGCGGCGCCCCCGTGGATATGACCGATTACAACCGGGCGGGGGACGCGGTGATGGACCCCTCCCGCATCCTGCCGGGGAACAGGCTGTTCGGCATCCGCACCCACACCCGCTTTGCCGACTTCCCCCGCCACAGCCACAGCTATGTGGAGATGATCTACCAGGTCCGGGGCTGCACCTCCCACGTCATCGACGGCAGGGAGCCGCTCACCCTGGAGGCCGGCAGCCTGCTCCTGCTGGGCCGGGGCACGGAGCATGAGATCAGGGCCGCCAGGCGGGACGACATCGCCGTCAACTTCATCCTGGTGCCCGCCTTCTTCGACAACGCCGCTATCAGCATCGGCGGCAGCAGCGCCCTGTCTGTCTTTTTGCAGAACAATCTCCGGCGGGAGAACCCTGTGCGCTCCCATCTGGTCTACGACGTGTCCGGCGTGGCCGTACTGGAGAATCTGCTGGAGAATCTGGTCCTGCTGGAGCTGGAGGGCGCTCCGCTCCAGCGGCAGGACCTCCAGCAGCTGACCCTGGAGCTGCTGTTCCACCACCTGTCCGGCCAGTCGGCCAAGCTGGTGGTCCGGGGGAAGCGGGAGCGGGAGCAGGCCGTGGTGCTGTCCGCCCTGTCCCGCATCGAGTCCGACGTGCAGTGTACCCTGTCCGCCCTGGCGGAGGAAAACGGCATGGAGATCTCCTCCCTCAGCCGCCTGATCCGCCGCCATACGGGCTGCACCTTTACCGAGCTGCTCCACACCGCCCGGTTCAACCGGGCCGTGGCCCTGCTGGCGGACACCGGCCTGAGCGTGGCCGATATCGCCATCGCCGTGGGGTATGAGAATACCGCTTTCTTCTATCGGAGTTTCGCCAAACGCTTTGGCTGCACCCCGGCGGAGTACCGCGCCGCCCACCGCCGTATATGAGCGCCGCCCCGGCCTTTGAGCCGGGGCGGTTTTCTGTCTCAGCGAACTGCAAAATCGGATACACCAAAAGCAAGGTCCGTCCTTGTATTTCCCCTCAGGGGGCGTACAATGGAATCATCAAAAGAACGATACAAAAGGAGGGAAACCCGTGAAGTATTACCTCGCCATCGACATCGGCGCGTCCAGCGGGCGGCACATCCTGGGCCACGTGGAGGACGGAAAGATCGTGCTGGAGGAGGTCCACCGGTTCGACAACAAACAGGTCCATGTGAACGGCCACGACTGCTGGGACATGGACAACCTGTGGACCGGCATCGTGGACGGTTTGCGCGCCTGTAAGGCCGCCGGGAAGATCCCGGCTACCGTAGGCATCGACACCTGGGCGGTGGACTATGTGCTGCTGGACGGGGAAGGCAGGCAGATCGGCGACGCGGTGGCCTACCGGGACGGCCGCACCGCCGGGATGGACGCCGTGGTGGACGCCATCATCCCCCGGAGCGAGCTGTACGCCCGCACCGGCATCCAGTACCAGACCTTCAACACCATTTACCAGCTCATGGCCCTGAAACAGGAGCACCCTGAGCAGCTGGAACAGGCGGAGTCCCTGCTGATGATCCCGGACTACTTCAACTATAAGCTCACCGGTGTGAAGAAGCAGGAGTACACCAATGCCACCTCCACCAGCCTGGTGAACGCGGCGGACAAGTCCTGGGACATGGACCTGATCCGGCGGCTGGGCCTGCCCGCAAAACTGTTCGGGGAGCTGTCCATGCCGGGGACCGTCGTCGGGGAGCTGACCCCCGAAATGCGGGAGGCCGTGGGCTTCAACGCCACTGTCATCCTCCCCGCCACCCACGACACCGGCTCCGCCTTCCTGGCCGTCCCCGCCCGGGACGACAAGGCGGTGTTCCTCTCCAGCGGCACATGGTCCCTCCTGGGGGTGGAGAACGAACGGCCCATCACCACCGAGGAGAGCCGGGAGGAGAACTTCACCAATGAGGGCGGGGCCTGGTATCGGTTCCGCTACCTTAAGAACATCATGGGTCTGTGGATGATCCAGTCCATCCGCCGGGAGCTGAACGGCGTGGCCTATGTGGAGGGCAAGACCAGCAAGTACGCCTCCGGCAGGACCTATTCCTTCCCCGACCTGATTCAGGAGGCCAAGGACGCGGCGGACTTCCCCTCTATGGTGGACGCCAACGACGAGTCTTTCCTGGCCCCGGACAGCATGATCGCCGCCATCAAGGACTACTGCGCCAAGTCCGGCCAGCCCGTCCCCCAGACGGTGGGCGAGATCATGCAGACCGTCTATTCCTCCCTGGCTATGGCCTATGAGAACGGGATCGCCGCCCTGGAGGACATGACCGGGAAGCATTACACCAGCATGAACATCGTGGGCGGCGGCTGCCAGGATATGTACTTAAACCAGATGACCGCCAATGCCACCGGCCTGCCCGTGTTCGCCGGTCCGGTGGAGGGCACCGCCATCGGCAATCTCATCGTCCAGATGATCGCCGGAGGCGAGTTCGACAGTCTGCAATCGGCCAGAGACGCCGTGAAAAACAGCTTTGACATCAAGGAGGTAACGCCATGTTAGTGGAAACCAAAGCCCGTGTGGGCGTGTTCGCCATCGCTTTAGGGGCCTATCTGCCCCAGTTCCCCTCCCTGGTCCCCGAGTTCGAGGGCCAGTACGCCGACTTTAAGAAGCGTATCCCCGACATGGTAGAGCTCATCGACGGCGGCATCGTCACCACCAAGGAGCTGGCCCAGGCCGCCGGCGACAAGTTCCGCTCCGCCGACGTGGACCTGGTCATCCTCCAGCTTCTCACCTACGCCACCTCCTACAATATGCTCCCCGCCGTCCGGGACCTGGACGTGCCGGTG
>CANQKJ010000002.1 GCA_947624465.1 uncultured Oscillospiraceae bacterium | reverse complement strand
AGGCTCCCCGGCCTGCCGGAGCTGGGCGCCATGGGCTATTGGATCGGTATGTGCTCCGACTGGGTGCTGCGCTCCATCCTGTTCTCCACACGCCTGCTGTCAGGCAGATGGAAGCGGGCGTCGGGCCTCATCCGGGAACCGGCTGAGGCCGCCGGGAAGGGCGCGGGCTGAAAGCCCGACGCAAATGGGAAAAACGCGGTCCGTGTCAACGACGGCCGCTCTTAACGGAATCTTTATGCCGCCGCCCCATCGTTAACACACATTTAATGGAAGTTCTGTCACAATGACAGTATCGAACCTGGGGAGGCGCGGGGACATGAGGCTGCTGGAAAAACGGCTGAGCACCTCTCAGCTCATCATTCTGGGGTTCGCGGCGCTGATCCTGCTGGGCACGGCGCTGCTCATGCTGCCCTTCGCCTCCGCCGGCGGGAAGGCCGCCTCCCCGCTGGAGGCGCTGTTCACCTCCACCTCCGCCGTGTGCGTCACCGGGCTGGTGGTCCGGGACACCGCCCTGTCCTGGTCCCCCTTCGGTCAGGCGGTCATCCTCTGCCTCATCCAGATCGGCGGCATGGGGGTGGTGACGGTGGCCATGGCGGCGTTCTCCGCCGCGGGCAGCCGGGTGAGCCTCAAGCAGCGCTCCACCATGCAGGAGGCCCTCTCCGCCCCGCAGCTGGGGGGCATCGTCAGGCTGGGGCGGTTCGTCATCAAAATGACCGCCCTGTTCGAGCTGCTGGGCGCTCTGGCGCTGGCCCCGGTGTTCTGCGGGAGGTTTGGGTTCGGGAAGGGACTGTGGTACGCCCTGTTCCACTCGGTCTCCGCCTTCTGCAACGCCGGGTTCGACCTGATGGGGACCGAGGCCCCCTACTCCTCCCTGACGGGCTTTGCCGCCCAGCCTGTGGTGAACCTGGCGGTGATGGTCCTCATCATCGTGGGCGGCATCGGCTTTCTGGTGTGGGGGGACGTGCGGGACAACGGCCTCCGGGTGAGGAAATACCGGATGCAGACCAAGGTGGTGCTGGTCACCAGCGCCCTGCTCATCGCCCTCCCGGCGGTGTATTTCTTTTTCGGGGAGTTCGCCGCCCTCCCCCTGCCGGAGCGGCTGTGGGCCTCCCTGTTCCAGTCGGTCACCGCCCGGACGGCGGGCTTCAATACCGCCGATCTCACCGCCATGAGCGGCGTGGGGCAGGGGATGCTCATCCTGCTCATGCTGGTGGGGGGCTCCCCCGGCTCCACCGCCGGCGGCATGAAGACCACCACCCTGGCCGTCCTGCTGGCCACCGCTTTGGCCGTGTTCCGCCGCCGGGAGCATACCCAGTTCTTCGGCCGCCGCCTGGAGGACGGGGCCGTCCGGCAGGCCGTGGCCGTGCTGGCCATGTACCTGGCCCTGTTCCTGGCCGGGGGCTGCGTCATCAGTCGGGCGGAGGGCCTGTCCCTGGCCGTGTGCCTGTTCGAGACCGCCTCGGCGGTGGGCACCGTGGGGCTGACGCTGGGCATCACCCCCGCCCTGGGAGCCCTGTCCAGGGTCATTTTGATCCTGCTGATGTATTTTGGCCGGGTGGGCGGGCTCACCCTCGTCTTCGCGGCCCTGTCCGGCAAGCGGAGCGCCGCCCGCCTGCCCCAGGAGTGGATCACCGTAGGCTGATACGAGAACAGGAGGCCGTCATGAAAAGTATCCTTTTGATCGGATTGGGCCGGTTCGGCAGCAACATCGCCGCCAAGCTGAACGAGCTGGGCCACGAGGTGATGGCGGTGGACAGCTGTGAGGA
Source organism: uncultured Oscillospiraceae bacterium (assembly GCA_947624465.1). Classification (GTDB taxonomy): domain Bacteria; phylum Bacillota; class Clostridia; order Oscillospirales; family Oscillospiraceae; genus Enterenecus. Next base: position 29,485 of record CANQKJ010000002.1, on the reverse strand, counting down.
CCGGGTGAACGCCGTGCTTCCCTTCGTCACCGCCGCCCAGATCGGCGACAGCACCAGCGAGGAATTCCTCTCCTCCCTGGGGGTGCCCAGCTTCGACGCCTGCATCGTGGCCATCGGGGACGACTTCCAGAACTCCCTGGAGACCGCCTGGCTGCTGAAGGACCTGGGGGCGAAAAAGGTCATCGCCCGGGCCTCCCGGGGGACGCAGGAGAAGTTTTTGCTCCGCAACGGGGCCGACGAGGTGGTCTACCCGGAGAAGCAGCTGGCGGCCTGGACCGCCATCCGCTGCACCTCGGAGCATATCCTGGACTACATCGAGCTGGAGGACGGCTACGCCATCTATGAGCTGTCCGTGCCGGAGTCATGGAAGGGCAAGACCGTCCTCCAGCTGGACGTGCGGCGGAAATACGATATCAACATCCTGGCCGTCCGGGAGAACGGGCGGCTGAACATGAACGTGGGGCCGGACACCCTGCTGGACACCGAGCGGTCCATCCTGGTGCTGGGCCACGAGAAGGCGGTCCAGAAGTGCTTCCGGTTCTGAGCCGCTGGATTTTTTGCGCAAGGCGTGTTATCATCCCAGCAGAGACCCGCGAAGGGAGAGATCGCCATGGAGAAAAACCGCGCCCGTGCCCGGAGCATCCTCATGGACGCCGCGAAGAGCGCGGGCATCCTGACGGCGGCCACCGGCCTGAGCCTGCTGTTCGACCGGCTGGGCTTTACCCACGCCAACATCATCATGGTGTATATCCTGGGCGTGGTGCTCATCTCCGTGGCCGCCTCCCACCGGGCGTGCAGCCTGATCGCCGCCGCGGCCAGCGTGATCATCTTCAACTTTCTGTTCACCGAGCCGCGGTTCACCCTCACCGCCTACGAGCCGGGCTATCCCGTGACCTTCGTGGTCATGTTCCTCACCGCCTACATCACCGGCACCCTGGCCCTGCGGTACAAAGAGCAGGCGGCCAGGGCGGAGCAAAACGCCAGGGAGAAGGAGGAGGCCGCGGTGCTGGCCAGGAGCGAGCAGCTCCGGGCCGACCTGCTGCGCACCATCTCCCACGACCTGCGCACCCCCCTCACCACCATCTCCGGCAACGCCAGCAGCCTTCTCAGCAACGGGGACAAGTTCGACGAGGAGACCCGCCGGCAGCTCTGTTCCGACATCTACGACGACTCCCTGTGGCTGGTGAGCCTGGTGGAGAACCTGCTGTCCGCCACCCGCATCGAGGAGGGCCGTATGGCCCTGCGCCCCTCCGCCGAACTGCTCAGCGACATCGTGGAGGAGGCCGTCCGCCACGGCGAGCGGGCTGCCGCCTCCCATACCCTCCGGGTGGACTGCGGGGACGAGCTGCTGCTGGTGAAGGCGGACGCCCGGCTCATCGTGCAGGTCATCGTCAACCTCATCGACAACGCCGCCAAGTACACCCCGGCCGGGTCCACCATCACCGTGACGGCGGGGCGGCGGGGGGAGATGGCGGAGGTGTCGGTGGCCGACGACGGCCCCGGCATCCCCGACGGGGAGAAGGCGCTGATCTTCGACAAGTTCTATCACGGCGCCAATCCCGTCCGGGACGACCGGCGGAGCCTGGGGCTGGGCCTCTATCTGTGCAAGGCCATCGTGGAGGCCCACGGCGGCTCCATCCGGGTGGAGGACAACCGGCCAAAGGGCGCGGTGTTCCGCTTCACACTTCCGCTGGAGGAGGTCACGCTCCATGAATAAGCCCCAGATCCTGGTGGTGGAGGACGATCCCCCCATCCGCAACCTGATCACCGCCACGCTGAAGGCCCACGGCTACCGCTTTTCCGCCGCCGCCACCGGTGAGGGCGCCCTGCTGGAGGCGGTCTCTTACGCCCCCGATGTGATCCTGCTGGACCTGGGCCTGCCGGACATGGACGGGGTGGAGGTCATCCGCCGGGTGCGGGAGTGGTCCATCGCGCCCATCATCGTCATCAGCGCCCGCAGCGAGGACGCCGACAAGATCGAGGCGCTGGACGCCGGGGCGGACGACTACCTGACCAAGCCCTTTTCGGTGGAGGAGCTGCTGGCCCGGCTCCGGGTGACCCAGCGCCGGCTGGCCCTCATGGGCACCGCCGCCCAGGAGGCGGTGTACGTCAACGGCCCGCTGACGGTGGACTACTCCTCCGGCTGCGCCTTTCTGAACGGGGAGGAGCTGCGGCTCACCCCCATCGAGTACAAGCTGCTGTGCCTGCTTGCCCGGAACACCGGCAAGGTCCTCACCCACAAGTTCATCACCCAGAGCGTGTGGGGCAGCAGCTGGGAGAACGACGTGGCCTCCCTGCGGGTGTTCATGGCCACTCTGCGCAAAAAACTGGAGGGAGCCCCTGGCTCTCCCCGGTTCATCCAGACCCACATCGGCATCGGCTACCGGATGCTGCGGGTAGAGAGCGGGGCGTGATCCGGCAAAGGCCGGACCGGACCCCGCGCCCGGCCCTTTGGCTTTAGCCAAAAGCGTACTGCCAGCCGTTCCAGGCGCTGATGCCGATGATGACCGCCATCAGCGCGACGAACAGCTTTTCCACCGCCGCGTTGTCCAGCCGCCTGTTCACCAGCCGCCCCACGATCCCGCCGCCGATGCCGCCCGCCACCATGAGGATCAGGGCGGCGGCCTCAAACTCCGGGACGGTCCGGGTGACCAGGGTGGCGATCAGGCTGGCGGCCTGGCTGAACAGGATGATGTACAGGCTGTTGGCTGCGGCGGTCTTGGTATCCATACTGAAGAAGAAGTACAGCACCACCAGGTTGATAGGACCCCCGCCGATGCCCAAAAAGCTGGACATGATCCCCAGCAGCAGGCCGATGACCAGACAGACGGCGGCGCTCCCGACCTTGTGTGTGCGGATCTTTTTTTTATTGACGGTGTAGATCAGGGTGCCCAGGGTGATGAGCATGAGGCAGAAGGCCTGGACCGCCCCCACGGTGTTCTGGTTTTCGAACATGGCCTTGACGGCAGTGAACATCTGCCTGCCCGCCACGCCGCCCACCGCCCCGCCCACGGCGAGAGGGGTGCCCGTCTTTACGTCCACCCGCTTCTCCCCGGACAGCATGGAGCGGCCCACGGAGTAGCAGCTCATGGACAGCACCGTGCAGCCGGACAGGAAGCTGATGGTGGACACGCTGGCCAGGTGGAACATATCCAGCACCGGCTTGATGATGACGCCGCCGCCGATGCCGCAGATGGCGCCGACGATGCTGGCAAGAAAGCTCACGATGAAAAAGACAAGCAACACCCTCATCCTCTCTGTCCCGCGCGCGTCCGGGAGGATCGCGCCAAAGCGCCCCCGGACTGCGGCCGCCTCCATTCTATCAAATCGCCGCGAGGCCGTCAATTCTCGATTTCCGCGCCGCCCCTCCAAACCGGGAGGCTGGGCAAAGGGGCGGCGCCCGCTGGGAAAGGAAAATTGACAACAGGGCGGCGATAAGATACAATGAGGCTGAAAACAGGTGTGTGAGACCACTCTGCGAGGAGGATCGATATGCGATACAGCATTGAGAACGATTTTCTGCGCCTGACAGTCGACACCCACGGCGCCGAAGCGGTGAGCGTGATCGACAAGCGCGGCGGGGCCGAGATGTTATGGCAGGGGGACAAAACGGTGTGGGGCCGCCACGCGCCCATCCTGTTCCCCTATACCGGCAAGCTGCCGGGCGGAAAGATGCTCGCCAAGGGCGCGGAGTATCCCGGCGGACAGCATGGCTTTGCCCGGGACGTGGAGCATAAGATGGTGCGGCGCACCGGCGATACGCTGACCTTTGAACTTGCCGCGGACGCGCAGACGCTGAAGCTCTGGCCCTACGATTTTGTGCTGCGCAGCACCTTTACGCTGTCCGACCGCACCATACGCCACAGCCTGACGGTGGAAAACACCGGCGAGGACACGCTGCGCTTTGGCATCGGGTATCACCCGGCCTTTGCGGTGCCCTTTGACGAGCGGCATACCACCGCCGACTATGAGTTCCGCTTTGAGCGGGAGGAGAGCCCGCTGTGCGTCAGCGCCCTGCCCAACGGCCTGCTCAACGGGCGCAGCTATTACCTGGGCCGCAACATCCGCGGCATCCCCCTCACCGACGAACTGTTCCAAAACGACAGCCACTGCATGGTCAACCTGCGCAGCCGTACGCTGGCGATCGTGGAAAAGGACAGCGGCCGGGCCGTCATCTGCGGCATCGAGGGCTATCCCTATGTGCTGATCTGGAGCGCGAAAGCGCGGCCGGTGCGCTTTGTGTGCATCGAGCCGTGGCACAGCCTGACCGGCGAGGAGGACGGCCCGCGGGAGTGGGAGAAGCGCCCCTGCGCCGCGGCCCTGAAAAAGGGCGAGAGCTGGACGACGACACTCTCCACCACCTTTGCCCGGTGAGCCCGTCCGGTGCCGGCACCCAGCATTGAGCAGAAAGTTTGAGGACAGTTCAAATGATAAAAAATATCGTATTTGACATTGGGAACGTGCTGGCGGATTTTCGGATCGGGGAATTTCTCGCGGAAAAGGGCTTTGACGCCCCCCGTATCAGGAGGATCGTCAAGGCGTCCGTGCTGAGCCCCTACTGGGAGCAGTTCGAGCGGGCCGATATCACGGAGGAAGAGGCGCTGAGAGCCTTTGCCGGCCTGGACCCAGAGATCGGGGAGGATCTGCGCCGGGCGTACTCCAACATCGGCGGTATGCTCGCCGTGCGGGATTACGCCGTCCCATGGATCAGGGGCCTGAAGGAGGCCGGGTACAGGGTCTATTATCTGTCGAACTACTCCAAAAAGGCCTATGACGAGTGCCGGGATTCACTGGTCTTCCTGGAATACATGGACGGCGGGCTGCTGTCCTACCGGGAGAGGATCACAAAGCCCGATCCGGCCATCTACACCCGCTTTTTGGAGCGCTTCGGCCTGACCGCGGCGGAGTGCGTGTTCATCGACGACACGGAGCGGAACGTGGCGGCGGCAGAGGCCCTCGGGTTCCGCGGGATCGTCTTTGAGTCCTATGAGCAGGCGGTGAGACGGCTGGAGGCGCTGGGCGTGGCGGGCGGCTGAGGCCCCGGCGCGCCGTGTTCCCAGGCGTTCCCTTATTTGCGCACAGGGAGAGGGCAGGGACCCCGCCGCCTGTTGTCCGTTGGTTGGGGCCAAAAATATCCGAAAAAAAGGGGATTGACAAACGGCGGGCGGCAGAGTATAATCAGTTCGTTCTGTTGATGGAAACGCCGCTCAGACAGCAGCCCATCCGCAGGTCCACAACGCAGATGGCGCGGTAGTTCAGTTGGTTAGAACGCCGGCCTGTCACGCCGGAGGTCGTGGGTTCAAGTCCCATCCGCGTCGCCATCCGCTGCTGTAGCTCAGTAGGTAGAGCGCATCCTTGGTAAGGATGAGGTCCCCAGTTCGAATCTGGGTAGCAGCTCCAACAAAGACCGCTTGAAACTTCGGTTTTGAGCGGTTTTCTTTTTGCTTTCTGAACTTTTCTGCTCAATTTAGAAAAACCGTCAAATCAACATTTCGCGGAAAACCCATACAGAAACCCATACCGATTGGTTGTTGAGTTACGGTTTGTACTACGCCGGATCAGCTTTTTTCAAAGCTTCTCTGAAAATCTGACTGGCCCGCTTCATGCTCTCCTGGTCCGCGTGAGTGTACATCCGAAGCGTGACCGCCTTGTCGCTGTGCCCCAGCTTCTCCGAAACACTGGCGACGTCAGCGCCGTTGGTAATGGCGATGCTGGCGAAGGTATGGCGCAGCTTGTGGGGGTGGAGGCCCGGCACGTTATATCGCTCGGAAAAATTCTGCATATATCGCGCCGGGGACTGGGGATGCATCGGCTCGGCGCTGTCCTTCTGGATAAAGACATAGGTGCTGATGACGTGACCCGCCTGCTCCAGCCTGAGTTGCCGGAGAAGTTCGATGACATCCGGGTCCACATCAATGGTCCTCACCTTGCCGCTTTTGGGGGTGTCCATGTAGACACCCTTCTGCGGCGTGTAGCAGAGGTTGCCGGCGATGGTGATAGTATTCTCCTTGAAGTCAACGTCCTTCCATTGGAGCCCGCAGCACTCGCCCCGCCGGATGCCGGTGTCGATCAGCAGGCGCATCAGGGCGCGCCATTTCAGCGGCTCGTTCTCCAGAGCGGCTAAGATGCGCTGGACTTCCTCGGTGGTGTACGCCTCCACGTCCTTCTCCTTGAGCTCGTCCTTGCGGGGCTTGGGCCGCTCCACCTTGTCCATGAGGTTGACCGATACCACGTCGCTCATATACGCCATCTTGAACAGGCTGTGCAGGATGGTATAGACCTTGACGCAGGTGGCGTGGGCCTTGCCTTGGGACTGCATGGACAGGAGCAGGGCGGAGATGTTGGCAGGGGTGATGTCGGGCATTTTCAGGTCGCCCAGGGCTGGGTAGATCCAATGGTTGAGACTGCCCTGGTAGGCGCACCGTCCATTTTCGCTCATGGTCACGGTTTTGGCCGGCATGAAAACCTCTTCGCCGAATTTCTTGAGCGTCTGAATTTTTGCGGCCTCCCGCTTCTGTTGGAGGTCGCTTTCCTTTTGCTCGGACCGGCTGACGACCTCGCCTTCGTGGCAGCGCCGCTCAAAATCAGCCGTTTCCTTTGCCAGAGCGCGCTCAATCGCTTTTTTGCTCCAGCCCTTCGGTGGGTACCATCGGGTGGTCAGGTAAGATTTTCCGCGTCCACGGCTGACACGGATCTCATAGAAAACTTGTCCGTCTTTTGTGGTGAGTTTGCGTGTTGACGCCATAAAGTCTCCTTTCTTTTATTCAAATTGGTATGGGTGCTGGGCGACGACACCCCGCCTTTTCTGGCACTGGGCATCCAGGTACTCCGCATAGGAGATGAGATGATCCCGGGATCTGGCATCAAGAGACATAGCCAATTCCCCCAGAACCCGCACGGTGCGCATCACAGCGCCCTGTCCGTTCATGTTGATTTGGTAAAGCGACAGGAGCGCGGAACGCAGATCTGCTTCCAGGGTCCCACCCTGCGCGGGCATTTTGAGAAGGATATACCGTGAGTTCCTGCCTTCTATGGAAAGGCCATCAGCGATTAATGGCAGGACTTCAGTCATCCTTTCCTGTCGTTCTGACTCGTCGAGCAGCAACTGGCCCCAGTCCATCAGATTGTCGGGGGTTGTGTCCAGCGCCTCTGATAGAGGTCTGAGCAGACTGGCTGGCATTTCGATGGCGTCGTTCTCGTAGCGGTAGATGGTGGCACGGTTTTTGCCCAGTTTAGCGGCCAGCTCATCGACCGTCATTCCGAGCTGCTTGCGCCTGGTGCGGATCTTTTCCCCAGTGGTCATAGTGGTTCCTCCTGTTTTGTAATAGGGCTTGATTATATCACATTGTTCGCAAAAAAGCAATAGAATGATTTTAATTTAATAAATTTCAAAAACCGAAAATTTATAGTTGACAAAAGATGGAAGTACAAGTATAATCAGATTGTCGCAAATACGCAAAATAGATATTAGATGCCGTTGTGCGAATATTCGATAGAGGAGGTGAGGCTATGGCGCCATTCCAAAAAATCGCGGATGCCTGCAAGGCAACGGGACTTTCGCAGTATTACCTGCGGAAGGGATGTAGAGATGGTACGATCCCGCACATTAAAAGCGGAGGCGTGTACTATATCAATGTCCCGGCTTTTATGGAAAAGCTGAACAAGCAAAAGCGGGCATGATCCACTCTGACAAAAGCACCGCGTGAAGAAGGCCGCGGAGAAAGGAGGTAATGCGTTTGGACAAAAGAACGTCGGACAGGCTGTTGAAGGAATACCCGAACTTTATTCCTCTGGCTGCCGCCTCAAAACTTTTGGGCGTGTCGCCGCGCCAGCTGTCAAAGCTGGTGGCGGAGGGCCGGGAACCCTTCCGCCAGCTGGGCGCCAACATCGGGACACGGCAGCGGTACATCCGCATTTACACGGGACGCCTGATCGCCTACTTAAATGGCGTTTCGCTTGAGGATTAGCGCTATAATCGATCACAAATCATATTCGGGCGGGCCGGTCAACAGCAGGCTTATGAGGCTGCTGTCCCTGCCGCCCGACTTTTTTACAAGGAGGGTTCAAATGGGGTTACATGGAAACCAATTAGAGTTGCTCTGGCATCTGGCACAGTTTGTCCTCTTGGACTATGAGAGCTGCCTGGAGATGTTAAAGACAGAGACGATGACAGATCGGACAACTCTGTCCTATGCGTTTCGACCGCTGACCAAAAACGGTTATGTCGACAAGCGGCCCGACGGCAGTGTGAAGATCACGGCGAAGGGACGCAGACTGTTTCCGGAACTTGAGCCGTTGTTATCGGTCGGTGGAAAAGAAACGGAGAAGCGGGTGATGGAAGTGTCCCGCATGGCGATGTGGATGTGGAAGCAGGGGTTTCCGTCGCTGGGGGAAGTTCCGGCAGGGTCTGGCGTTTGGTTCATCCCCTCCGCCTGCTGGCGTAAGATCAGTCCCGGCATCCTTTCCACCACCCGCTTTACGGGAATGCTGGCGGGCTGCGGGCAAAAGTTGGCGGTCTACAATGTGGACGATGGCCGCATGGAGTGGCAGGCAAGGGCGGAAGGTTCTCTCTTCAATACGAAGTATGGCAGCTATGAGACGAAGGCCACGGGTATGCTGTTCGTGACCCGGGAGGACAAACGGGACGAGGTGGCCCGCAATATCATCCGCCAAACCATGTGGCAGCGTCGCCAGCTCTGGAAGAGCAAGCGTTCCGAGCGGAATAAACCGACGCGCTGGTCTCAGTCGCCGATCAAGCTGAAACCGGAGTATGAACACGTCTATCTGACGACACCGCAGGAAATACGAAGGACTGTCATTTCGGTTTTAAGGGAGGACAAAATAATAAATGGGTTGTGCGGCAAAGCTGGGACGCGGCTGGGTAAGCAGAATGCGGCGGATATTGAGATCTGGCCTCGCCGCCTGTTTGTCAATCCCGCCAGCGATTTACTGAAATATGTCTGCTTCTTTGCCACGGTAAAGGATTCGCTTCACCTGGCAAACTCATATGATTGGTATAGAGAACAAATCAGGTATGAATTATATGCCCCGTCGAAAGATAAGAAGATCATTGAAATGTATCAGGATGTAAATGCGATGAAGGAGGTATCGCTATTTTTATCACCGTAGACAAGACACTGAGCGCCATTGAAAAGGATTTGCTGAACGATAACACCGGTCTGCTGGAGTTAAAGCATGCCTACAAGCAGACGCTTCGTCTGCAAAGCCAGATCCTCTCGCTGATCTATGACGCGGAAACCCTTGGGTCTTCGGCCAGACAGAGCCGCTTTTCTGAGGAGATGAGCGGTGGAGATAACGACGGCTCCGTGGTCACGCTGACCATTGATGAACCGCTGCCGTCCATGAAGCGGCTGACCGAGGCCATCGAAGAACACTGGAAGGCGATGATCCGCGCGTCGATCGGCGAAGCCGCGGGGCAGTCGCGGCTCCCTCACTTTGACAAAGCGATGGTCGAAATTGAAATCGTCACCCCCAGAGGGACCAACAATGCCCGCCTGTGGGACACCTCCAACCGGGCCATCAATGTGGTCATCAACAACCTGAAGGGTATCTTTTTTGAGGACGATAACCTGGAACATATGGCCTTCTCTGTGGTCGGGCGGTGGGGTGAAAAAGGTGTCACAATCATCCGTATTTCGGAACTGGACGGATCACGGCAAATCAGAGCCGGCAGGTGAGAGGCCATTATGATGACGAACCATGAGTTTTGGAAAAAGTCATGGTGAACGGTGCGAAGCGGAAAATGTATGTCTGCCTTGGACGGTGATTTGCCGTGATATGCAATGATAATGTGCATATACCGGCCATGGTGAAACGGCGGCGGCGAGGGGTTCTGTGAGGAGGTTCTGCGGCAGCAGAAGCGACGAACAGAACGGGTCAAAGGCGCGGAAGAGGCGGTTGCGTCAGAATTGACGCAACCGCCTCTTCCGCGCCGGCCCACTGTTGACAGGACAGTTGCTTGATTCCAGAAAAGGTATAATATTACACACAGCCTTCGGTCAGGAGATTCAGTGAATAATTTGCAAGGGGACATTTTTCTTCTTGCATTGGTGGGTCACTAGTTTCGTGCCACGTAATTATGTGCTTCATGCTGTCAGCTTATATCTGCGTATATTAGTATTGCCACGCCCATTTGTGTCTATCCCGCCGAAAGGAAACTATGAGACACCTAATTGCAGTACCCGCCCTCCGTTTGAGAGCTTCGACCAGGCGGGCGAGATCTGGGGCAAATCACTGGGAATGGGCACGATGCCCCCCGCCGGCAGGCGAGCTGCAAACCGGCTCACTGGGCAAACAGGCGCCCTTTCACCCGAAGGTGGAAGGGCGCCTGTGTTTTGAGCAGATCATGATCCGACGTAGGCCGGCAGACGGCAGTACAACTCTGTCTCGTGCCGGAGGCGGGCAGCCAGTGGGCCGTCGAAAGTGCCCGGCAGGGCCCGCCACTTCCAATTAGTCCCCACGGTGGAGGGGAGGTTCATCCGGGCCTCGCCGCCCAACCCCAGCAGATCCTGGGCCTGGACGATGGCGGTGTCGGCCGCCGTGGCCCACACCCCCCGCATCAGGCCCCAGTTGAGACCCTCTGCCCCGGTGAGCTTTAAGTAGTCCACGGCCCGGTCCCGGTCTGTGGGGGCGGCTTCCGCCAACCAGCCCAGGGCGGTGTCGTTGTCGTGGGTGCCCACGTAGGCCACGCAGTGCCGACCGTAGTTGTGGGGCAGGTAGTCCCCCGCTTCCCGGCTGTCGAAGGCGAACTGGAGCACCTTGATGCCGGGGTAGCCGGAGTCGTCCAGCAGCCGCCGGACCTCCGGGGTGAGGAACCCCAGGTCCTCCGCGATGATGGCCTGGGATCCCAGGGCCTCCTCCACCGCCCGGAAGAGCTTCATGCCGGGGCCCTTGCGCCAGCGGCCGTTCTTGGCGTCCTTCTCCCCAAAGGGGATGGCGTAGTAGCTCTCAAAGCCCCGGAAGTGGTCGATGCGCAGCACGTCGAACAGGCTCTTTTGCCAGGCGATCCGCCTGATCCACCAGGAGAAGCCGTCGGCCTCCATGGCCTCCCAGTCGAACAGGGGATTGCCCCAGAGCTGTCCGGCGGCGGAGAAGCCGTCCGGCGGGCAGCCGGACACCTCGGTGGGCCGCAGGTCCCCGTCCAGCTGGAACCGCTCCGGTCCCGCCCACACGTCGGCGGAGTCTGCCGCCACATAGATGGGCAGATCCCCGATGAAGCCCACGCCCAGGCCGTTCACATAGGTCTTCAGTGCCCGCCACTGGTGAAAGAAGAGGTACTGCGTCCCCAGCCAGAAAGAGACATCGTCCTCCAGACGCGCGGCGGCCTCCTGCAGGGCAGCGGGCTCCCGGCGGCGGAGGGGCTCTTCCCACTCCCACCAGGGCCGGCCGCCGTTTTCGCCCTTGATCGCCATGAACAGGGCGTAGTCCGGTAGCCAGGTTTCGTTTTCACTCAAAAATGTCTGATAGTCCTCCGGCGGGGCGGCAAGCAGCCGCTTCACCGCTTTGCGCAGCACCGGGAAGCGCCGCGCGTACAAAAGGCCATAGTCTACGCTTTTTGGGTCGTCGCCCCAGCCGAGCCCCTCATACTCGCTCCGCTCCAGCAGCCCCTCCTCGGCTAAAAGGTCCAGGTCGATGAGATAGGGGTTGCCCGCGAAGGTGGAAAAGCTCTGATAGGGGGAGTCCCCACAGCCGGTGGGGCCTATGGGCAGGATCTGCCACCAGCGCTGTCCCGCCCCGGCCAGAAAACCGGCAAACTCCCTGGCCGCCTGGCCCATGGTCCCCACGCCGTGGGGGGAGGGCAGGCTGGTCAGGTGCATCAATACGCCGCTGGTCCTCAAATTCGATCCATCCTGTCGTATGGTTTTTCGCTGAGGGCCGCCGTTTCTTCATTGATCCACGGTGCGCACGCTCTCGCCGCAGATGAGCTGGAAGGGCACGATCTCGTGGACGGCGTTGCCCCCGTCGGTCTGTTGGAGCAGGATGTCCACCCCCCGCCGGGCCAGCCGGTCGGCGTTCTGCCGGATGGTGGTCAGCCGGGGGATGCAGTACGCGGCCTGCTCGATGCCGTCGTACCCGACGATGGAGATGTCCTCAGGCACCCGCAGGCCCCGGTCCCGGATGGCCCGCAGGGCGCCGATGGCCATGATGTCCGACATGGCCAGAATGGCGGTGAGTTCGGGGCTTTGGTCCAGCAGGCGGCCGGCGGCCTCGTATCCCCCCTCCAGGGAATACCGGGCCTGGACGGCCTGCCGCTCCGGGTCGAAGGGGACGCCTCGCTGGAAAAGGGCCTGCTGGCAGCCGATGAGACGAAGCTGACTGGTATTGTAGTCCATCTCGGGGGTGAAGGTGCGGCTGTCCCCGCCGATGACCCCCACCGCCCGGTGGCCGGCGTCCAGCAGGTGGCCCATGGCTTGGGCCGCGCCGGCCACGTCGTCGGTGGAGACGCTGGACAGGTTGGGGAAGCCCAGGGTGTCTGCCCGGGTGGTCACCAGCACGCAGGGGCAGGTGACGGCGGCGAAGCTGCGTACAAAGTTCTTTCGGTTGCCCCCCAGGAACAGGATGCCCAGGGGCTTCCGTTCCCGGCAGACCCGGACCGCCAGATCCACCTCGTCATCGTCCTCATCCAGATAGTAGATACCCACTGCCCGTCCGGCGTCTTTGAACAGGCTCTGCATTTTCTCCACGATGCCGGCGAACAGCCGGTTGCCCACGCCCTTGACGATGATGCTGTAACTCCGGCCCTCCCGCAGCTTCAGCTGGCGGGCGTTGCTGTTGGGGCTGAAGCCCAGCTCCTCCACCACCGCCAGGACCTTTTCCCTGGCCGCCGCGCTGACGCCGGGACTGCCGTTGAGCACCCGCGACACCGTCCCTACCGAGTACCCCGAGCGCTGTGCCACGTCTTTGATGGTCACCGGGGCCGCCTCCTTTTTAGAACCGTTTCCGCGCCTTGCCGCGCGTGTTATTTTACCATCATATCACGGGAGGAAGAACGCTGTCACCTGTTTTTTCTGTCAGCCCTTCACGGCGCCCGCGGCCACGCCCTTGATGATGTACTTCTGGCAGGTCAGGTAGAACACGATGACGGGGATGATGCTCAGCAGGATCAGCGCCATGGTCGCCCCCAGGTCCACCGTGCCGTAGCTGCCCTTCAGATACTGGATGTGGATCATGATGGTGCGGTACAGGTTCTTGTCCAGCACCAGGTAGGGCAGCAGATAGTCGTTCCACACCCACATGATCTCCAGGATGCCCACCGAGATCATGGTGGGCCGCAGCATGGGCAGCACCACCGAGAAGAAGGTGCGGATGGGCCCGCAGCCGTCGATGGCGGCGGCCTCCTCGATCTCCAGGGGGATGGACTTGACGAAGCCCACGAACATGAAGATGGCCAGCCCCGCGCCGAAGCCCAGGTACACGATGGGGATGGTGTATGGGGTGTTCAGGTGGAGGGTGTTGGCGGTCTTGGCCAGGGTGAACATGACCATCTGGAAGGGGACCACCATGGAGAACACGCACAGGTAGTAGATGGCCCGGCAGACCTTGGAGTTCACCCGGCTGATGTACCAGGCGGCCATGGAGGTGAACAGGATGATCAGCGCGGTGGACACCACGGTGATGAGCACCGTAAACCACACCGACTTCCAGAAGGGATAGTTGCCGAAGGTCATGCCCTTGGTGAAGTTGTCGATGCCGGCCCACATCTCGCCGGTGGGCAGATCGAAGGTGTTGGTCTTGACGAAGGTGTTCTTCTTGAAGGCGTTGATCACCACCGCCAGCACGGGCAGGACATAGACCACGCAAATGATGGACAGCGCCACGGTGAGGGCGTTCTTTCTGCGCCGCTCGGCGCTGAGTTCTTTCTTTTTCATTACTGCTGTACCTCCTTCCTGCGGGTAAAGGCCAGCTGGGCCAGCCCCAGACCGGCCACCAAAATGAAGAAGATGACCGCTTTGGCCTGGGCGGTGCCCTGGGCGTTGGCGTTCTGGCCGTAGAAGGTGTTGTAGATGTTCAGGGCCAGCATCTCGGTGGTCTTGACGGTGGTGCCGTCCGGCTGGATCTGGAAGGGCTGGCCGGCGGTCAGCGCCAGGTTCTGGTCGAACAGCTTGAAGCCGTTGGTCAGGGACAGGAAGGTGCAGATGGTGATGGAGGGCATCACGTTGGGGATGGTGACCTTGAACAGGGTCTGGGCGTTGGTGGCCCCGTCGATCTTGGCGGCCTCCAGCATCTCCCCGGGGACGGCCTGGAGCCCGGCGATGTAGATGATCATCATATAGCCGACCTGCTGCCAGCACATGAGGATGATGAGGCCCCAGAAGCCGTATTTGCTCTCCAGCAGGATGGAGGTGCCGAACTTGGAGAGGATGCCGTCAAAGATCATGGACCAGATGTGGCCCAGCACGATGCCGCCGATCAGGTTGGGCATGAAGAACACCGTGCGGAACAGGTTGCTGCCCTTGATGCCCTGGGTCAGGGCGTAGGCGGCGGCGAAGGCCAGCACGTTGATCAGCACCAGGCTCACCACGGCGAACAGGGCGGAGTACCAGAAGGAGTGGACGAAGCTGGCGTCGGAAAAGGCCTTCAGATAGTTGTCGATGCCGATGAACTTCGCGTCGGACACCAGGCGGAATTTGCAGAAGGAGAGATAGATGCCCTGCAGGAAGGGCCAGACGAACCCGATGATGAAGGCGGCCACCACCGGGCCAAGAAACAGCCACCACCACCGCTTGATGGGGTTGGGCAGTGAATTCTTTTTTCTCAAGAAGATCAACTCCCGCTCTTAAAGTGGAACGAGGCGGGCGAAGCCGCCCGCCCCGTACCGTCTATGCGTTTGGTTCGATCCGAAAAATCAACCGTTGGTCGCCTGATACTGAGTGGCCCAGCCCTGGATAGCGGCGGTGACCACCGTCTCCCAGTTGGCGTCGGAGGGATTGGCGTTGTACTGGTTCAGCGCGGACACCAGGACGGCGCGGTACTCGCTGGAGTTGGGCTGGAAGTTGGTGGCCCAGTCCATCACGTACTTGCCGTCGGCGGTCATCTCGGCGGACAGGGCCAGGAAGCCGTTGGTGGAGGCGGCGGCGCTCTTGTAGGGCATGGCGCCGAAGCCGCCCACGCCGTTGGTGACCAGCTCAGAGGCCTCGGGGTCGGTGACCAGCCACACCATGAAGTCCATGGTGGCCTGCTGGTTCTCAGCGGAGGCCTTGGAGTTGATGGCCCAGCAGTTCTCGGAGCCGCAGTTCAGGCCGGCGTTCTCCTCGCCTTCCACGCCGCAGTAGTAGGGGATCATGGTGGCGCTGGGGACGGAGTCGATGATGGCGGCGTACTCCCAGGAGCCCTGGACATAGAACACGGCCTTGCCGTCCTTGAACTCGGCCTGGGCGTCGTGACCGCCGGTGGCCAGGTCGCCGCGGGCGACGGTAGAGTTGTTCACGCACAGGTCATACAGGTTGCGGTAGTTGTCCATATAGGCGCCGGTGAGGCTGGCGGGGGTGTCGCTCCACTTGGTGCCGGCGGCCTGCTCCTCGTAGTAGTACTCCAGGTTGATCATGTGGCCGGTGTAGCGCCAGGAGGAGCTGTCATCCATGTCGTTGGAGGTGAAAGCGTCGAAGCCCAGCTCGGCGGCCCGGGCGTGGATGTCCTCGGCGGCGGTCTTCAGGGTAGCGAAGTTATTGATGTCAGCCACTTTGTAGCCGGCCTGCTCCAGCAGATCCTGGTTGACGATGATGCCGTAGCACTCGTAGCTGTAGCCGATGGACACCAGCTTGCCGTTGGCGTCATAGAGGTTGTAGGCGTCGGAGTTCAGCTCGTTGGCGATGGCCGTGCCGGTCAGGTCCAGCGCGTAGTCGCCCCAGGTCTTGACAGCGGGGGCGGTGCCGATGACGAACATCGTGGGGGGATTGGGCTTGTCCATCTCAGCCCGGAGGGTCTCCTCATAGGTGCCGGAGGCGGCGGTGGTGATCTGCACAGGCACGCCGGTCTTGGCGGTGTACATCTCAGCAACCTGCTGCAGGATGTCGTCGGCCTCGGGTTTGAAGTTCAGCCAGTAGACGGAGCCCTTGGCAGTCTCGCCGCCGGGGTTTTCACCGCCGGGGTTTTCACCGCCGGGATTCTCGCCGCCAGGGGTGGTCTCGGTACCGGGGTTGCTGGCGGGGCCAGCACTGGGATTCTTGGGTCCGCAGGCGCACAGCGCGAACACCATGACCAGGGCCAGCATAAGGGCGAACCACTTCTTCATTCTTTAGTTCCTCCTTTAAAAATTTGTGCCGGAGTTCCGGCTCGGGGATGGAAACGTTTCCAACCACTCTGCCCCCATTATAGCGAGGCTGGTCTTATTTGGCAAGAATTAATTTAATATTATTCGCAATTTTGTGAGATGATTAAAAACAGAACGTATTATATTATGCAATATATACAAAAGAACAGGAGGAAAATCTCTGAAAACGTTTTAAGTAGAAAAAGCGTTCTGCAAATCATCTAACAGCGTAAAGCAGTTGTCATTGTCTACACGAATATCCAGAAAGGCCGCCGCGGTCTTTCTGCGTTCGGTCGATATCAACGGTTGTCTCTCCAATAGATGCGGGCCGCCCTCCGCACTCGCAGTCTCTAATGCGGAAATAACGCGGCGCCAAGCTGTTATGCCAAATGACTGGGAATGCTAAATTGGCAGGCCTAAACACGGATTTGCAGAAACCCATACAAAACCCATACGGGCACCAAAAAAGCGGTGCCCAGAGCGTATGACAGGAACCGCGAAGATAGGACAAGAAATCGCCGGGAGCCGTTGTATTTCAACGGTTCCCGGCGCTAAAACAAAACAGGGCGCGACAGGCCACAACGATCTGGTAGGAATTTGCAAGGAGGAGATCAGATGAACGGCAAAATGTACGGGTATATCCGGGTGTCCACGCGGGAGCAGAACGAAGACCGGCAGCTCATCGCCATGCGGCAGTTTGGGGTGTCGGAAAGCTGTATCATCACGGACAAGCAGTCTGGGAAGGACTTTGAGCGCCCCGGCTACAGGAAGCTCCTGAAAAAATTAAAGGCCGGGGACACTCTTGTCATCAAGAGCATCGACCGGCTGGGGAGAAACTATGAGGAAATTTTAGAGCAGTGGCGGATCATCACCAAGGAAAAGCAGGCCGCCGTGGTGGTGCTGGACATGCCGCTGCTGGACACGCGGCAGGGGCGGGACCTGACGGGGACGCTGATCGCGGACATCGTCTTGCAGCTGCTCAGCTATGTGGCCCAGACGGAACGGGAGTTCATTCGTCAGCGTCAGGCGGAGGGGATCGCGGCGGCGAAAAAACGGGGCGTCCGGTTCGGGCGGCCTTCCCTCAACAGGCCGCAAGGATTTTCGGATGTGCTGGCGCGCTACGTCTCCGGCGACATCGGCTCCCGGCAGGCGGCAAAGGAGCTGGGGATATCATATAACACGTTTCTGCGTTGGGCCAAAGAAGTCTCTGTTACAAAAAGTACACTTTTTGTAACAGCCCCTATTGAATTTATATCCGCCCCGTGATATAATACTATGTAATTTTTCCCTGCGTTTTAATGTATAAATTCCGACCTTTCGCCCCTGTTCCAAAAGGTGTACTTTTTGCAACAAGCGGGGCCGGTCACAGTGAGGTGTCCGACTATGAAAAAAGGAAAAGAAAGAACGGGCTTCACCCTGTCCGAGGTCCTGATCGTCGTGGCGATCATCGGGATCCTCCTTGCCGTGGCGGTCCCCAACGTCATATCCTATTACCGCTCCCTGAAGCTGACGGAGCTGGACGACAGCGCCCGGACCATCTTTATGGCCGCTCAGAACCGGCTGACGGCGATGAAGAGCGCGGGGGAGGACCTCTCTGCCCTCAGCAGCACCCCAGTAAACGAACACGCCGCCCCCGGTGTCGGCACGGGCAGATTCTTTGCCGTGACCGAGGACCCTGCCCTCGCGTCCCTGGTGCCGGGAGGCTCCATCGAATCCCAGCTCCATGATAACCACTATGTGGTGGAGATCGACCCGAAAACCGGGGCGGTCTACGCGGTGTGGTATTGGGAGAAAGAGGACTTTAACTATCAAAGCGAGTCATACGACGCGGTAAAGCCGGACAAGAGCGACCGGCTGAAAGCCGGACGTATGGTCGGCTACTACGGCGGCAGTGAGGTGGACCGTATCAAGGTCAATCAGATGCCCATACCGGAGCTGACCCTCATCAACGCCGAGGAGCTACGGCTGACAATTAAGGTTCCCGCAATCACTAGCACCGTGGCAGGATTTAATAATAATATCAGGGTAGACGTCATGGTCAATGACACGCCCATCGTCACTGGCGCGAACCTTTGGAACGGTGACGATCCCGGTATCGTCGTGCTTGATACCCTCAAGCCCAGTGAGTATTCTAAGGATGTAGTGGCTACCAGTCACTCCTGGACTGTGGGCGCCCAGTTCAAGGATTGGGTCGATGAAGCGGGCCTCGATGTCGAACCCGGCGAAAACATCACGGTAAGCGTGAAACTGTATTATGACGGGACCGTGGAAACTGGCACTCCCAACGAGAGGGCGCTCCTTCCGCAGGTGGTATCGGTGAAGACGAACAGCCTATTCGCCGATGTGACCGAGGATGCCGCCGGAAATAAGACTGCGGAGATCGCCTATGGGCGGCACCTGCAGAACCTGGATAATGACGAATTTGGCATCACCAAGGCCGTTCAGACCCGCGATATTAACTTCAAGGCCAAGGCGGCCGCGGGCGAGGACAAGATCTACTATTGGGATGACACATACGGATATGAGACGCTGCTGTTCAGCCCGATCAATACCTATGAATTTAGCGGTTCTCGTGACGCGCACAAGCTGACATGGTACGACGGCGGAAATTTTGAAATTCGTTATTTGAATATCGGAAACCCGACTGCCGACCCTAATGCCAGCCTCGGCCTGTTTGGTTCAATCTATGATGATACCAACACCAAGACTATTAAGCTTGAGAAAATCATCCTTGTTAACACCATGGTTGATAAACAAGGCGGCGATGTCGGCGCCCTTGCGGGACAGATTTCTGGAAGCGGATCGCTCGAGAACTGCCACGTGTATCTTGACGAGTTTGACGCTGCCGGCAGCGGCTTGGCCAACAAAGACCCCAGACTCACAGGAAAAAACGCTGGCGGTCTTGTAGGCATGGTATACAATAGTTTGGAACTGAATAACTGTTCCGCGTCTACGATAATCAGTAGTACAAACTATGCCGGCGGCCTCGTGGGCGGTGTGGTGGGGGATTTCACCATAAATAACAGCTACGCCGCCTGTAACATCACCGGAGCGTATGTGGGCGGTCTTGTGGGCCACAATAATGCCTCTACCATCAAGATAAGCAACAGCTACGCCGCGGGCACCGCTGACGTAATAGGCGGTGGAGTGGATATAAAAGTTTCCGGTCTTTTTAACTTAAACGGCTCGGCCACTATAAAAGTCGAAAATTCCTACGCCGCCGTGCGGTATGGAGAAAACTTAATCAAGGAAGGAATCAATGTCAACGGCGCGTATCGCGATGTGGGCGCGAGCGACAAGGCCTACTACGTCAAGCAGAGCGGCGTGAGCTACAATACGGGTTCCGGAGTGGAACTGAACACAGCAGGGCTCACGGAGAAGATCGGTGATGCCACGTCGTTTACTGATGCTGACGGCTGGTATAAGCCGGCTACTGGGAGCGGGAACCCGGAGGGGGTTACTTTCCCATACTATGTTGACCCTGATTTGACAGGTAAGCTGACTATACCATACCCCTACCCGATGCTCAAGGGCACGACGAGCACCGGTGAAGTCGTCATGCCCCACTACGGGGACTGGGTGGAGGACAACGTGGCCGCCATGCCGATTTACTGGGAGAGCTATTGGGACAACGATGCAGATGCGGACAACGACGAGTACGGCTTCTACGGGCCGGATGGGGAGATCAATTCGCTGAAGGCGGAAAAACCCGGCACCGAGGATGCGATCGTCAAGGCGGACGGCATCGCGGTGTTTGTGCCCCTGGGCATGGACGCCCCGGAGGAGTTTACCGTGTACGGGCAGCGGCGGTATGGCTACGCCGGTACGCGGTATCATGAGGCGATGGGCCCCACGATCGACGTGCCGGAGGAGCCCAGCCTGTATGTGGCCGTCAACGCGTCCGGGAAGACGACCCTGTTCAACTACGACAAGGTGACGGACACAGCGACGCCCCGCGACCCCGGCGGCGTCATCGGCAGCGGCGACGCCCGGTACGCGTGCTATATCCTGGATCTCAGCCCCATCAAGCTGGAGGCAAATGAGGAGTGGGATAAAAAAATCTGCGGCTTCTACATGGAGCTTCGCGATGAGGAGACCGACATAAGCCTGTGGTGCAACCCGTTCTTCCCCTGCGAGGTGCTGGCCGCCGAGCCGGAGGATCCGACCATGCCGCTGGAAAAGAAGAACGTGCCTTACTACGACAAGAACGGCGCCCTTCAGTCCTATACCGGCACGGATGTGCTCCTCCGTTCCCCGCGTCACCTGAACGACCTTGCGGCGTACACGCGCGGCGTCGATTTTTATGTACAACAACTTGGAACCAGCGCAAGAGTCGGCGACTTCGGTGTCGCCCTGAGATATTATCACTATCTCCAAACGGCGGACATCGACTACGCGAAGTACGACGCCGGCCGCTTCACCACGGTCAGGACGGGCCAGAGCGACGTGACCAGGCAAATCGGTATCTGGCTGAACGGGAAGTATGACCCCGATTTTACCTGGAATATCGGAGACAGCGGATATACAGCCAACCGGTATCTCATTAAAAACGCGTTTTTGCGGGAGGGCCTGTTCTACGTCGGCGGGGGCACGATCGACGGCCTGCGTCTTGTAAACACCTCGGTCAAATGCGTGGAACCATGGTCGACAACAACGAATAGTTGCACGGGCGGAACCGTGGCGAGGCAGGGGGAAAATGTGCGGTTTGTCGATTGCGGAGCCTATTCGGAGACGGCGGAGCTTTACGAGGAGCGATGCGTCGAGATGGAATCGTATAACGCCTATGGGGGCGGGTTTGTCGGAAATGCCAATTGGAGCGGTTGGTATGAGGACTGCTTTGCCGCGGTGAAGGTGACCGTCCGGGCGGTATCGGACGGATGCGCCGGCGGCTTTGTGGGAGAGGCGGATCCTTCGAACTCAGACGCGGTTACCTTTAAAAACTGCTACGCGGGCGGGCATACCGTGAACGGGATGTACGACCCGAAGGATCCCAACGTCACCCTGACCGTCCTTGAAGACGACACGATCAACTGGGATTACGGAGAGGTATGTGTCGCCGGCTTTGCGGGGATGATAGGAAATATGGATCAGTTTACGCTCCTGGGGACGAACTATTCCACATGCTCCGTGGGACTGTACCATGCGGAGAAGGTGAAGCAGCGCGCCGTTATCGGGACATTCCTCACCGTGGGATATTGTCCTCAGGCCAATTGCCCAAGTACCGACAGCGATACCGTCTGCTATTCCACCGCGGCCGCCTACGACGAGAACGGCGACCTGCTTACCAAGGAGACGTTTACCTCCCGAAACACCAAGTTCCGTTGGGTAGACAGAGAGTACCGCAGTGAGTACAACGAGCAGGAGAAATACCACCTCGTCGACTTCACCGCGTGCGCGGCCACCCAGGCGGCGGACTTTGATACCCGTCCCTATGACGACGTGCTCGAGGATATGACATACCCCTACAAGACCAACCTCTCGGCCCACTACGGCGACTGGCCGCTGCTGAAGCCGATGCTGGTGTACTACGAGAAGTACAACGACGACACCTACGGCTACTACTCCGTCACCTGCAAGGGCGAGACGTTCACGGACACGATCAACACCCTGCATGCCGGAACGCCGGGAGACGGAGTCACGGTGGTGGAGGACGGGTACAGGCTCCTCGCCCCGTTTGATATGAACCTGGGCGGCGGCTCCGCGGTGACGAAGGACGGGGACTTCCCCACCGTGGTCAACGGCTGCGTGGCGTATAAGATCGAAGGCCTTACGATCGAAAGCCTTGCGGGGTACGGCGGTTCCGACAGCCCGGGCAGATACCGCAGGAGCGAATGGATCAGCGCCAACTTTACCTACGGCGGCAAGACATACGTATTCTGGTGTAACCCCTGCCTTCGACATGACGGAGGCGGCTCAGTCCGTCTCGAATTCAGGACAAACCCAAAAGGTAAACATCCGGTACATCGACAAAACAACGGGAAGTGAGACAACAAGAGCTTTCAGCTGGGGGTCTAAAATCATAAGATCCCCGCGGCATCTGGGCATCGCGACCATCGACCCGGATAATGGGGGCAATAGGACGTGGTACCAGCTTTTGGACATTGACTACGCGACATACACCGCGCCCTTGACCTACGGCGAGGCGAAAAAGGGCGCCAATACAACGGTGGGTAAGACCAAGGAGACCCCCCAGCGGCCGCTCTGCCTGGGGTATCTAAAACTCTCGAAGCTTCCGAATATTACGGCAACCGTTACCTTATCAAGAATCTGTACATAGAGCCCTGCGAGGAGAAGGCCGAAGACACCAGCAATATGCGCGACATCAGGGTGTCCGCCGGCGTGTTCTCCGTACAAAACGGCTGCACGGTCGATGGCGTGCGGCTGGTGAACGTGAACGTGACCGGCACCAAAAACGTGGGCGGCCTCGCGGGCGCGTGCGAGGATAACGGCAAGATCATCGACTGCGGCATCTACGTGGACAGCGCGGATGACTACGAAAAATTCACCGTGACCGGCACCGGGGACAACGTTGGCGGCCTTGTGGGATACCTGTTCAAAAGTAACCTTGCTGAGTGTCCTGTCAAAAATTCTTTTGCCGCCGTCAAGGTGACCGGTAAAAACTACGTGGGCGGCCTCGTGGGACGGGCCGAAAACAAAGCTGTGATCACGGACTGCTACGCCGGCGGCCATACCGTGGACGGAGAGTATGTCGGCGCGGACGCCAACGTCACCGGCAATGACTATGTGGGCGGCCTGCTGGGCTATGTCACGATCAACCGGACGAACTACACCAATGGTGCGAAGATCATATCCAGCTATTCCACCGCGTCGGTGAAGGCGACGGCAGCGAGCCCGGTGCACCTGGGCGCCCTCATCGGCGATGGCCCGACCTATGAAGGGTACGACTATAACAACACCACCATATCTTCCCTGTACGCCAGAAACAGGGTGTTCGATAAAGACGGCAATGCCACAAACGGCCGGGCGGAGCCATATCTCGAATCCGTCAAGGATGTGCTGAGGACTGCTGACTATCAGAAGGCCGCATACCCCTATGACAATACCCTCGGGGACAAATTCCCCTATAGGACCAACCTCACCGAGCACCACGGCGACTGGCTGGAGCCGCCCACGGGGCAGCTTGTGTACTGGGAGGGATACGCAAAGGGTGCGGGAGACTTCTCCTACAATTTCTACGGCGGCGAGAACTCGCCCATCAACTGCCTGCTGGGGACCGAGAAGGGGAGCGTGAGCCGGGACGGCTACGGGATCCTGGTTCCCGCCGGGAAGGAAGTCCCGGAGGTGTTCGTTTATGACTACAGTTCTGATCCGCTGGAGCTTGAGCTCCTTTCGGAGAACAAAAACTTCCGGGGCAAGAATTACGATCTCTACGGCTTTAAGCTGCCCATGCACATGCGGGATAAACTCATATTAATCACGAATAATTACTACCACGAGATCTACGTGGGCGCGGAGACGCTCTGGTTCAACCCGGACTTCGCGTGCGAGGTGTTCGCCACGGAGCCGGCGGATCTGACAAAACCGGCCCCCAAGACCCTCACCGAGTATGAGAATGCGATCCCCCTCACAGGCGGCGAGAGCGGCTACGTGATCCGCTCCGCGCGTCAGCTGGTAAACATGGGGAGGTATCCTATCCCGAAAGACAAGATCTTCCAGTGGCTGGACATCGACTTCGCCGCATACAACGCCAGCGAGCTCTACGGCGCCGAGGTCGATGGCAAGAGCTCGGCGCCCCGGTACAGCCATCCGATGCGGCTGCCTGACGGCAACACGTATACCTGCTGGGGCTTTGATGTGGCCGGCAGCACCATCACCAGTAACGGAGAAGAGGTTCGGGAGATCCGCAACCTCTACATCGGCGACCAGAGCGTAAAGAGCACCGTGAACGCCATGGGGCTGTTCGACCAGGTGGGCGGCAATGGTCCCGACCCCGCCATCTTAAGAAACCTCCATCTTGTGAACGTGGATGTGGTCGGCAACGGTACCAGCGATTTATCCGTGGGCGGCCTTGTGGGCAAAGTGTCCGGCGCCGCGCGCATCGAAAACTGCGGCATCTATGTAAGCAGCGCGGAGAACTACGAAAAATTCACGATTCGCGGCGACAGCAACGCACCCAATTCACAAGATGTGGGCGGTCTCTTCGGGAATATAAACTGGGTGAGTACTACTGGAGCAAAACCGGTGGTCGAAAACTGCTTTGCCGCGGTGAAGGTCGTCTCCGTCAGACAGTCTGGCACAGCCGGCGGCTTCGCGGGCAACGCCGCCTACTGCACGATCAGAAACTGCTACTCCGGCGGCCACACCGTAAACGGAAAGTATGTTGATACTGCTCGTACGGATGCCAACGTTGCCGCGACGGGACTTCGTTCTAACGGCGCGGGGGGCCTCGTGGGGACCAGCAGAGATGCCACCTTTGAGGGCGTCTGCTACTCCACCTGTTCGGTGTATTGCTACCCTTCTTCCGAGGACCGCATGGGCGCCTTCATCGGCTATGCCTATGAAGATCCCATAGTTGCAGACGGCGCGACGGTTTACGCCACCGGCAAGGCGGTGGGCAGCAGCTATTCGCTCCGGGAGGAGAGCTACCTGTCGCCGGCGCTGACCACGGCGCCGACCAGCGGCCAGGCGGACGCCACTAGGACAAAGTACGACACGACCCTGAAGAACAAATACCCCTACCAGGCCGCGGCGGGCCAGACGATCCACCACGGCGACTGGTACGTCCCGGATATCTCGGCCGCGTTCTACTGGGAGAAGGAGCAGGTCTACAGCTGGAACGGAACGAAGTGGGTGGCCGAGGGCGACCCCGAGTACCGTTACCACCTGATGGGCGTCAGCGAGCTGTCGAAGGATACAAACAAGTACCTCGACGTGAACACCCTGTGTACGGAGCACCACGACGACGGCAATATCCACCAGATCGATCGCTACGGCTACGGGGTACTGACCACGGGAGACGGAGACCCAGGTAAGGACTGGGGCGGCGAGTCATGCGGTATGACGAATCCCGTTACCACGCTTGATTCCGATGAAAGTGAAGTCAAAGCGCTCATTGAGAAGGAGTTTGGCGCCTCTACGAGCTATTTCGGCGTGTACCAGTGCGACAAAGCACTTTCACATGAGTACAATCAGTACAAGTACAATTTGTCGATTCCTGGCGCTCCCACCAGGACGGTCTACTTCACCATCGACTTTGCGGATCTGTACCTGGATGAAAAGCATGACGGGCCCGAAACCTTCACGATCCGCTCGGCGCGGCAGCTGGACAACATCATCGATAGCAAAAACAGGTCCAGCAGCACCACCTACTTGCAGGCCCATGACGTCGGCGCTGTGGGTTACGACGGCTATAAGGCGCCCGATATCCAGAATGTCACCTACAACGGTCGATCCTACCGGATCCTTGAGCTGAGTATCAATTCGAGTGACGACGTGGCGCTGTTCAAGATCGCGAGAGGCACAAATACGCTCGAAAACATGGTGCTGTACTCGCCCAGCGGAAAGGCGAGGATCGAAGCGACCGACGATCAGAAGGCCGCGGGCGGGCTTATCGCGTATCTGGATATAGGCACCGGCTACAACACGACCATTGAGAACTGCGCCGTGGCCGGGTACTACATCTACTCCCCGCGCAACACCGCAGGCGGGCTGGTGGGCTACGCCAACCACAATTTGACCATAACAAACTGCGAGGCCGTCAACACCTTCGGTCGGCGGGGTGATGAATCTGTCTCCTGGGAGAACCCCATGGGCATAGGCGGCCTTGTGGGCCCCGTGGGCAACGGCTACGACGGCAACCCGTACCTTACCATACGAAACAGCTACGCCGGAGGCCTGATCGAGGGCAACAACACGCTGGGCGGCATGGGCGGCCTGTATGGCGGAAGCCGTGCGCCCCAAGGGTGGCTCCTCGTGAACTCTTACAGTTATATGGATCTCCACATCTGCTGGATGGACACCTCGGATCTGAACAACACAAACCGGACAAACGTCAACACCCGGAAAGAGGTCAACGCCATCGGGCACGGCGCGACAGGAGCGGATCTCTACTATTACAACTATAGCGCCTACATACCCAATCATCCCATAGAGGGGAATCACAATCAGCAAATCCTTTCACAGGGCACACCTATAACCAACCTTGGGTCTATGCCTTTCGGTGGATATCCCGCCAAGTCCTATGTGCCCGGAAGCACCGGCCTTACGGATCTTGGCTCGCAAATCGGCCTCAAAGCCGTTGTTAAGGACGCCGACGGCAGCTACGTCCACTACGGCGTGTGGCCGACGGCGCCGACAAGCGACCCCGGCAACCCCGATGGGCCGTCGTTTGAAGGGACTATGGCTCCCGCCGGGATGGAGATCATCGTGCCGGCGGCGGACGAGGGGGCGGCGACAGACGAAGTCCCGCCCCCCGCGGAGCCCGAAGTGACCGCGCCGGCGGCCTCTGACTCCGCCCCCACCGAGGACCCCGGCATGTTTGCCCAGGCCCCCCAGGCCGGACCGGAGCCCGTTCTCCCGGGCCCCGCGCCGGAGATGTCGGCGGAGCCCACCGCGTCCGCGCCGGGAGCCCCGGCCCCGGAGCCCACGGAGCCCAAGGAGCCGCCGGAGCCTGAGCCCGCGCCGGAGGCCCCGGCCCCGGATCCCACGGAGCCGCCCGCCGGATCGCCGGAGCCCGCAACGGAGCCTCCCAAGCCGGAGGAGTTTGACGGTGCGGAGTCCGTGCCTGAGGAGGCGGCCCTGCCGCCGGAGCCCCCGAAGACGGACCCGTCAGAGGAGCCGCCTGAGCCCACCGAAAGTCTGCCGTAAATATGACCCTGACGAAAATTCCTGATATCCTGCTATGCTGTTATGCCAAATGACCGGAAATGCTTAAATTGGCAGGCCCAAACACGGATCTGCAGAAACCCATACAAAACCCATACGGGCACCAAAAAAGCGGTTCCCAGAGCGTATGACAGGAACCGCGAAGATAAAACAAAAAATCGCCGGGAGCCGTTGTATTTCAACGGTTCCCGGCGCTAAAACAAAACAGGGTGCGACAGGCCACGACGATCTGGAAGGAATTGGTAAGGATGAGGTCGGCAGTTCGAATCTGCCCAGCAGCTCCAACAAAAGGCACTTGAAACTTCGGTTTTAGGTGCTTTTTGTTTTTTTGATTCACGACTTTTTTAATATTCTCGTGGTTTTGCCGAAAATCGGTTTTTCCGGGAAACCGAATACAGTTTAGGAGGATCGCTATGAAGTACACCCTAAACCAGAGCAATTATTGTGATTTCAACGTCTTTGAGGTGAACAGGCTCCCCGCCCGGAGTTATTTCATCCCATACCCGGACCGGGCGGCGGCGGACGCCGCAGGCCCCAAAGAGAAGCGGTACAAGTCCTCCAAGGTGGTGTGCCTCAACGGCCAGTGGGATTTCAGATTCTATCCCCGCCCGGCGGAGCTGCCCGCCCAGTTCGACACCGCCGCCGTCCCCTTCGACAGGATCGACGTGCCCGCCTGCTGGCAGTTCCGGGGGTACGATAAGCCCTTCTACGTGAACATCCGCTACCAGTTCCCCTACAAGCCCCCGGTCATCCCCACCACGAAAAAGGTGGGGCCGGTGTTCTCCTGGCTGGGGGTGGATCAGAAGGCCCGGCCCCGGTGGAAGACGCCGGACGACCAGTACAATTTCGTGGGCGTGTACCGCACCTTCTTCCACGTGGACGACCCCGCCAGGCGGCATATCATCTCCTTTATGGGGGTGGCAAGCTGCCTGGACCTGTACCTGAACGGGGAATTCATCGGCTACTCCGAGGGGAGCCACAACACCGCTGAGTTCGACCTGTCCGGCAAACTCATCCAGGGGGACAACGAGCTGCTGGCGGTGGTCCACCGCTGGTGTACCGGCACCTACCTGGAGGACCAGGATATGTTCCGCAGCAACGGCATCTTCCGGGATGTGCTGCTCCGGGTGGACGAGTCCACCGACCTGTGGGACATCGACGCGAAAACTGTCAAGACCGGCGACACCTATTCCCTGACCCTGAAAGCGCAAACCCTTTCCGACACCGAGGTCACCTTCACCCTGAGCGGCCACGGCGTTGAAAAGACCGCCACGGTCAAATCGGAGAACAGGGCCGCTGAAGTCACTTTCTCCGATTTGTCTGTGACCGAGTGGACCGCCGAGGACCCGGTTCTCTATGATATCTACTTCGAGACCTCCACCGGCTGCGTGAAGGAGAAGATCGGCTTCCGCACCGTGGAGATCAAAGGCGATGTGTTCCTGGTCAACGGCAGAAAGCTCAAGTTCAAGGGGGTCAACCACCACGACACTTCCCCCACCAACGGCTATACCATGACCCCCGACGAGATCGAGCGGGATGTGCTGACCTGCAAGGAGTTCAACATCGACACCATCCGCACCTCCCACTACCCCCCGGACCCGCTTCTGCTGGAGCTGGCCGACGAGCTGGGCGTGTACGTCGTGGACGAGAACGACCTGGAGACCCACGGCACCTTCGCCCACCAGCTTCCCCCCACCTACAACTCCATCAGCCACGACCCCAAGTGGCAGCCCCGGTATCTGGACCGCGTCACCCGGCTGTACCAGCGGGACAAGCTCCACGGCAACACCGCCGTCGTCATGTGGAGCCTGGGCAACGAGGCGGGCGGCTTCCACAACACCGACGCCATGTACGACTACCTGAAAGCCCGGTCCGACCTGCCCGTCCACTACGAGAGCGCCGTCCACTGCAAGCGGGTGGCCTACGACGTGGGCAGCGAGATGTACCCCTCCGTCCAGATGGTCCACGAGGTGGGGGAGAAAACCCGCAAGCAGGCCCAGCTCAA
Source organism: uncultured Oscillospiraceae bacterium (assembly GCA_947624465.1). Taxonomy (GTDB): domain Bacteria; phylum Bacillota; class Clostridia; order Oscillospirales; family Oscillospiraceae; genus Enterenecus. Next base: position 365 of record CANQKJ010000002.1, on the reverse strand, counting down.
CGACCGGCCCTACTTCATGTGCGAATACGCCCACGCCATGGGCGTCGGCCCCGGCAACACCGAGGCCTACTGGGAGCAGATTTACCAGTATGACAATCTCATGGGCGGCTGCGTGTGGGAGATGGTGGACCACGCCGTCCTCCACCCCGACGGCAGCTACACCTACGGCGGCGACCACGGGGAGTGGGAGCACGACGGGAATTTCTGCGTGGACGGCCTGTTCTACCCGGATCGCACCCCCTCCACCGGGGCCAGAATCATCAGGTTCATCTACCGGCCCATCCGGGTGAGGCACCTGGACGGGGACAAATTCGAGGTATTCAACACCACAGCGTTTTCCAACGGGGACCGCTATGAGCTGACCT
>CANQKJ010000001.1 GCA_947624465.1 uncultured Oscillospiraceae bacterium | reverse complement strand
TCATCTGCCCTCGGTTCCTCGCCTGCTTTTGGTGGCACGTTCAATCCGCGTCTTGACAAACGTCATTTTATAACAAACTTCCCCGTATAAAACAAACACCCGCCCAAATTCTGCGTCACCGATTCAAAGAAAACCTCCCGAATGTACCGCCCCATAACATCCCGCTTTAAGCCCCTCCGGGACCACTCATCCCGGAGGGGCAAATTTTTCTGACTGTGGTCATTTATGTGGTCAGACCGAAAAAACGCAAAAATTTCCAAAATAATCCTGCGAAATAAGTTCCGAAAACAGAAAAATCCGGCCCGAAACTCGTGGTTTCAGGCCGGAAAATGGTGGACGATACAGGACTTGAACCTGTGACCTCCCGCACGTCAAGCGGATGCTCATACCAGCTGAGCTAATCGTCCGTATTCGATTGGCCGAGCGCTTTGCCGCTCAACGGAATTGTATTATATCCACAAACCGCCCCTTTGTCAAGGGCTTTTTCCGCGTTTCCCCGCCAAGTTGTGACCCATCTGTAAATCCTTGCGCGGAGAGGTGGACTTTTCCGTTTCGATGTGATATACTACCCCAAAATCGGGTCATTGTGACTGAGCGAAAGGAGCGGCGGCAATGCGCGTGGACGTATTGGGCGTCAGCTTTGACAATATCACGCCGGAGGAAGCGGTGGACCGGGCCTGTGCCATGCTGGAGGAGGACAGGCCCCACTTGGCCGCCACCCCCAACCCGGAGATGATCCAGCGGGCGGAGAAGGACCCGGCGTTCGCCAAAGTGCTGTCGGAGGCCGACCTGGTCCTGCCCGACGGCATCGGCGTCATCTACGCCGCCAGGATCCTGGGCCGTCCCCTGAAGGGGCGGGTCACCGGGGTGGACTTCGCCTCCGCGCTGATGGAACGGCTGGCCGGCACCGACAGGCGCCTGTTCCTGCTGGGGGCCAAACCAGGCGTGGCGGAGGAGGCCGCGAGGCGGCTGGCCGCCCGGTATCCCGGTCTCGATATCTGCGGGACCCACGACGGCTATTTTCAGGACGACGCCCCCGTCGTCGAGGCCATCCGGGCCTCCAGGGCCGACGTGGTGTTCGTCTGCCTGGGCTTCCCCAAGCAGGAGATGTGGGCCGCCGCCCACGGAGCCGAGGCGGGCGCAAAGCTGTATGTGGGCCTGGGCGGCTCGCTGGACGTATTCGCCGGCAAGGTGGAGCGGGCCCCGGAAAAAATGCAGAAGCTGGGCCTGGAGTGGCTCTACCGCCTGTATAAAGAACCCTCCCGCATCGGCCGGATGGCCAAGCTCCCCCTGATCTTATTCCAGGCTCTCGGAGCCCGTCTGAAAGGAAAGTGACCGGTATGATCTATATTCTGCTGGGCGCCGGATTCGAGGAGTCTGAGGCGCTGGTCACCGCCGATGTGCTCCGCCGGGCCGATCTGCCCGTGACGCTGGCGGGAGTGGAGGGCCGCACCGTCACCGGCAGCCACGCCATCACCGTCCAGGCGGACCTGCCCGCCGCGGCGGTCTCCCTGGCCCCCGGCGATATGCTCGTCCTCCCCGGCGGCATGGGAGGGGTCTCCGCCATGGAGCGCAGCCCCGCCGCCATGCGGCTGATCCGTCAGGCGGCGGGCGATCCCCAGCTCTGGCTGGCCGCCATTTGCGCCGCCCCCACCCTGCTGGCCCGGGCGGGGCTGCTGCCCCCCGGCGTCCATGCGGTGTGCTATCCCGGCATGGAGGGCGAGCTGTCCGCCGCCGGCGCCGTCCCGGTGATGGACCAGACAGTGGTAGCCCAGGGCCGGCTCATCACCGGCCGGGGTCCCGGCTCCGCCTTCGACTTCGGCCTGGCCCTGGTGGAGATGCTGGCCGGCACCGCCAGGGCCGACCAGGTCCGCTCCGGCCTCCACTACGGGGAATGACCGTCCCGGAGGAAAAGGCCGTCCTCCGGCGCGCGGCCGCCGCCCTTCCCAAAGTGGACGCCGCCCGTCTGCCGGAGCGCTTTCTGGCCCTCCCCCAGGTGGAGAAGGCCCGCGCCGTCCTGCTCTTTGACGGGGTGGGGACCGAGCCCGACACCCGCCCCCTGCTCCGCGCCCTGCTGCGGTCGGGCAGGCGGGCGGTCTACCCGGTGTGTCTGCCGGGAAACCGGCTGGAGTTCCGCCTGGTCTCGTCCGAGGCCGACCTGCTCCCCGGCAGGTTCCGCATCCCTGCCCCCGGCCCCGGCTGTCCCCTGGTCCCGCCGGAGGAGGTGGACGCCGCTCTGATCCCCCATGTGCTGTGCGACCGGGAGAACTACCGTCTGGGCCACGGCGGCGGCTATTACGACCGCTTTCTGGCGGAGTTCTCGGGCTTCTCGGTGTGCTTCTGCCCGCCGGAGCGCCTGGTGGACCGTCTCCCCAGAGACGGGTTCGACCGCCCGGTGGACCTGGTTCTCACCGGCTGAAGGCCCGTCCCCTCTCCGGTCAAAACGAGGGGCGGAGAAGCCCCGCTCCCCCGCCCCGGACAGACGCCCTCAGCAGCCGCAGCCGTCGTTGCAGCCGCAGCCGTTGCCGCAGCTGTTGCCGCAGCCGCAGTTGTTGCCGCAGCCGTTGCTGCCGCCGTTGCAGCAGCAGCACAGGATGAGGATCAGGATGATGATCCACCAGCAGCCCCCGCCGAAACCACCATTGTTACCACAACACATGATTTGTCACCTCACATAAAATGTCCCGGTCACAGGGACCGGCTCGGACGCCGCGCCAGCTGAGCGCTCAGCCTCGGCGGCGCCGGAGCCGGGCTCCGTTCCCGTTTCCAGGTCATACTATGCGGCGTGGGAAGGACCGGTGACACGCCGCCCCGCTATACGAAGGAGTGAACCCCATGGCAGAAAACGACCGCGTCCGTTCCCGCGCCTCCGGCCAGGAGCCCGAGGGACGGCGCACCTCCGCCCGCAGGCGGTCCCGCCAGGTGCGGCACAGCGGCGGCGCCAAGATCGCCGGAGCCCTGCTGTACGTGCTGGTAGTCATCGGCCTGTCCGGCGTCCTCGCCACCGTGGGCTGGATCTGGGCCTGCGACCTGCTGGGCCTCAACAAGGACTACACCTCCGTCATCATCTCCGTGCCCGACTCCTCCATGGTGGAGGTGGAGGAGACGGATGAGGACGGCGATCCTGTCACCGTCACCCGGGCGGATATGTCCGCCATCGTGGACCAGTTGAAGGACGAGGGCCTCATCCAGTACAAGTGGCTGTTCAAGCTGTACGCCTGGTTCTCCCACGCCGACCGGAAGATCGTCCCCGGCACCTACGAGCTGAACACCGAGATGGACTACCGGGCCCTGGTGGTGAATATGAGTTCGTCCTCCTCCACCCGGCAGACGGTGGACGTGACCATCCCGGAGGGCTACTCCCTGGACCAGGTCTTTGCCCTGCTGGAGGAGCGGGGGGTCACCACGGCGGAACAGCTCCGGGAGATGGCCGCCACCCACGACTATGCCTTCGACTGGCTCCGGGGCCACGAGCCTCTGGGGGACTATCACCGGCTGGAGGGCTACCTGTTCCCCGACACCTACACCTTCTATATGGGTGAGGATCCGCTGTACGTCATCAACAAAATGCTGGTCCAGTTCGACGCCAAGATGGACCAGTACTTCGCCGGCTTCACCGAGGAGAGCCCCTACTCCCTCCACGACATCGTCACCATCGCCTCCCTCATCGAGAAGGAGACCGACGGCCAGGACTACAAGACCATTTCCTCCGTCATCCGCAACCGTCTGGAGAATCTGGACGCCGAGACGGTGGGCTACCTCCAGATCGACGCCACCCTGGTCTATATCAACGGCGGCAGGCAGCCCACCGAGGAGGACAAGCTCATCGACTCCCCCTACAACACCTATCTGTACCAGGGGCTGCCCCCCGGAGCCATCGCCAACCCCGGCATGGAGGCCCTGTACGCCGCCATGAACCCGGACAACACCCGCTACTACTACTATGTGCTGGACCCGGCCACCGGCCAGCACGTCTTCGCCCGCACCCTGGCCGAGCATCAGGCCAACATCGACCGGATCAACCGTGAATCCGGGAATTAAACCGGAGCTGCTCTCCCCCGCGGGGGATATGGAGCGGCTGGAGATGGCCCTGGCCTACGGGGCGGACGCGGTGTATCTGGCGGGTCCCGCCTTCGGGATGCGGGCCTTCGCCGGCAACTTCTCAGAGGAGGAGCTGCCCCGGGCCGTCGAGCTGGCCCACGCCCACGGGGCCAGGGTCCACGTGACCTGCAACACCATGGCCCGGAACGACGAGATCAAAAAGCTCCCCGCCTGGCTGGAGCTGCTGGACGCCGCTGGGGCGGACGCGGTCATCGCCGGGGACGGGGCGGTGCTGTCCCTCTGCCGGCGCCACGCCCCCCGGCTCCGGGTCCATATGTCCACCCAGACCGGCATCACCAACTACGAGATGGCCCGGTTCTGGTACGAACAGGGGGCCAGCCGGGTCATCCTGGCCCGGGAACTCCACCTGGACGAGGCGGCCGAGCTCTGCGCCATGGCCCCCCGGGGGCTGGAGGTGGAGGGCTTCGTCCACGGGGCCATGTGCGTCAGCTACTCGGGCCGGTGCCTGCTCTCCAACTATATGACCGGGCGGGACGCCACAAGGGGGGCCTGCGCCCAGCCCTGCCGCTACAAGTACGCCCTCATGGAGGAGAAGCGCCCCGGCGAATACTTCCCTGTATACGAGGAGAACAACGAGACGTATCTCCTCAACAGCCGGGATATGTGTATGATCGACCACATCCCGGAGCTGATGGCCGCCGGCCTCCACTCGCTGAAGATCGAGGGGCGGGCCAAGAGCGCCTACTACGCCGGCATGACCACCGCCGCCTACCGCCACGCCGTGGACGCGGCGTGGGAGGGCCGCCCTCTGGACCCCGTCTGGCGCGCCGAGGTGGAAAAGGTCAGCCACCGGCCCTACTCCACCGGCTTCTGGTTCGGCCAGCCCGGCCAGTACACCGGGGACGCCCGGTACATCCGGGACTGGCAGGTGCTGGCCGTGGTGGTCAGCTGCGGCGGGGACGGGGACGCCCTGCTCTCCCTGCGGAACAAGTTTTCCGCCGGGGACGAGGTGGAGATCGTGGGTCCCGGCGCGGCCGCCGTCCCCTTCACCGCCCCCATGCCGGTCACCGGGGACGGCCTGTCCGTCCGGGAGGTCAGGACCCCCCGGACGCTGTTCCGCCTGAAGCTCCCCCGGCAGATGCCGCCGCTGTCCGTATTGCGGGCCTGCCGCCCCAGCTCGTGAGACAAGAGAAAGCCGCCCCGCGGGCGGTTTTCTTTTACCCGCCCAAGTCATACCGGACAGGCGGGAGATACTATGATAGAGGCACACCGTTTGTGGGAGGGAAGCCGCTATGGACGACGCCAATCAGACCCGGCAATCCAAAGGCGCCTTCGCCGGCTGGGTGGGGGTGGGGGTCAACCTGGCCCTGTTCGCCGTCAAGATGATCGCCGGCCTGCTCACCGGGGCGGTATCGGTCACCGCCGACGCCTTCAACAACCTGTCCGACGCCGCCGGCTCCCTGGTGACGCTGATCGGCTTCCGGCTGTCCGCCCAGCGGGCGGACGAGGAGCATCCCTTCGGCCACGGCAGGGTGGAGTACCTGGCGGGGCTGGGGGTGTCCCTGCTGATCCTGCTGGTGGGAGTGGAGCTGGCCCGGGACACGGTCCTCCAGATCATCCGCCCGGAGCCGGCCACCCTCACCGCTCCGGCGGCGGCGATCCTGGTCCTGGCCATCCTGGCCAAGGGGGTGCTGGCCCGGTTCGACAAATACTGGGCGAAAAAGATCGGCTCCCCCACCCTGGACGCCGCCGCCGCGGACGCTGTCGGGGATGTGCTGGCCACCGCGGCGGTGCTGGCCGGCCTGGCCCTGACGCCGGTGTTCGGCCCCCGGATCGACGGGGTGCTGGGACTGGTCGTCGCCCTTCTCATCCTCCGCTCCGGCTGGACGGCGGCCAGGGCCACCGTCAGCCCCCTGCTGGGGGAGCCTCCCGACCCCGCCGTGGTGGCGGAGGTGGAGGCCCTCATCCTCTCCCATGAGGAGATCCTGGGGGTCCACGACCTGGTCATCCACGACTACGGCCCCGGCCGCCGGATGATGACGGTCCACGCGGAGGTGCCGGAGGACTCCTCCCTGGCGGCCATCCACGCCGTGGTGGACCGCATCGAGCGGGAGCTGAAGGAGCGGTTCGGCCTGGACGCGGTCATCCACATGGACCCGGTGGGGGCGGAAAGCCCCCAGCTCCGCCGGCTGCGGACTCTGGCGGAGGAGGCGGCCAGGGAGCTCCACCCCGCCGCCACCGTCCACGACCTCCGCTGCGAGGGGGAGGGCCCCGTGGACCTGCGGTTCGACGTGGTGGTCCCCTACGCGGTCGAACTCACCGACGGGGAGATCCGCGCCGCCCTGGCCGCCAGACTGAAGGAGAGCGAACCCTCCTGCCGGCCCGACATCGGGGTGGACCGCTCCTATGTGCTGTAAAGACTTCTCTCAATTTACAATTTCTCCAACACTTCGGCCTCCGCCCGCCGTATAATGTCCGTGCGGTCTTGCGGAGGCCGCAAAAATCAGCTATAATAGTTCGTATGAAATTTTACCGTAAGAAAGGGTGTCGCTCATGCCCAAAAAGATTTTGGCCGTCGAGGACGACAAGAATATCGCCGATCTGATCCGGCTCTACATGGAAAAAGAGGGGATGGAGTGCCAGACCGCCGGCAGCGGCGTGGAGGGGCTGGAGAAGTTCCAGTCCTTCCAGCCCGACCTGGTGCTGCTGGACATCATGCTGCCCGGCATGGACGGCTGGGCGGTGTGCCGGAAGATCCGGGAGACCTCCAAGACCCCCATCATCATGCTCACCGCCAAGGGCGAGCTGGAGGACAAGGTCAACGGCCTGGAGATGGGGGCGGACGACTACATCACCAAGCCCTTCGAGACCAAGGAGCTGCTGGCCCGGGTCCACGCCGTCCTCCGCCGCACGGGCGGGGAGGAGGAGACCGCCGGCCGCCGCCTGGTGTTCGACAAGCCCAAGTCCCTCATCATCGACCTGGACTCCTACGAGCTGGTGGTGGACGGCAAGCGGGTGGACACCCCTCCCAAGGAGCTGGAGCTGCTGTTCCACCTGGCCTCCGCCCCCAACCGGGTGTTCACCCGGAACCAGCTGCTGGACGAGGTGTGGGGCTTCGACTACTTCGGGGACTCCCGCACGGTGGACGTACACATCAAGCGCCTGCGGGAGAAGATCGAGGACGACCCCGCCAACCCCGAGCTGCTGCTGACCGTGTGGGGCGTGGGCTATAAATTCAAGGTGGCCGGCTGATGAAGACCATGTACGGACGGCAGTTCGCCGCCATGGCTGGCATGGTGCTGCTGTCCTTCCTCATGCTGGGGGCCTCCTTCGCCACGGTGAGCTACCAGTACGCCATCCGGGAGCAGGAACAGGCCCTGGAGCGCAACGCCGGTTACATCGCCTCCTTCACCTCCGGCTATGTCAACGCCAACGGCGGCACGAGCTGGCAGAGCAAGGAATTTCAGGGCTACCTCGCCACCGTGGCCCAGGTGGGCGGCTCTCACATCATGATCTGCGACAACTCCGGCCTGGTGCTATACGCCACCAGCGGCCAGCAGGAGCTGTCCGTCCTGGAGAACAGGTCCCTGTCCCCCGCCCTGGTGGAGCGGGTGAAGGGCGGCTCCTACGCCGGGATGACCGATCTGGACGGCCTTTACGCCGAGACCCGCTACCTGGTGGGCCTGCCCATCACCAGCAGCGGCGGCTATCTCCAGGGACTCGTTCTGGTGTCCAGCGACGCGTCCAGCTTCAGCGGTATGTGGCGGGAGCTGGCCGGCATCTTCCTGGTCACGGCGGTGGCGGTGGTGCTCATCGCGGCCATCCTCAGCTCCTTCACCAGTATGCGCCAGTCCAAGCCCATCAAGGAGATCGCCGCCGCCGCGCGGCAGTTCGGCCTGGGCCAGCTGGACGTGCGGGTGGACGTGGGCAAGCGGAGGGACGAGGTGGGTGAGCTGGCCGAGGCCTTCAACTCCATGGCCGACTCCCTGTCCCGCAGCGAGGAGCGCCGCAGCGAGTTCATCGCCAACGTGTCCCACGAGCTGAAGACCCCCATGACCACCATCGCCGGCTTTGCCGACGGCATTTTGGACGGCACCATCCCCCCGGACAAGGAGCGGGAATATCTGCAGATCATCTCCTCCGAGACCCGGCGGCTGTCCAGGCTGGTGCGCTCCATGCTGGACCTGTCCCGGCTCCAGTCGGACGAGCGGGCCGCCCAGCAGCAGTTCGACATCTCGGAGACCCTGGTGCGCACCCTCATCACCCTGGAGAGCAAGGTGGACGCCGCCCGGCTCCAGGTGGATATGCAGCTCCCCGAGGAGCCGGTGCCCGTCTGGGGCGACCAGGACGCCATCACCCAGGTGTGCTACAACCTGCTGGACAACGCCATCAAGTTCTCCAGGCCCGGCGGCACCCTGGGGGTGTCGGTCACCGCCAAGGGACCCAAGGCCACCATCTCCATCAGCAACGAGGGGGACACCATCCCCCCGGAGGAGCTGGCCCTCATCTTCGACCGGTTCCACAAGACCGACCACTCCCGCAGCGTGGACCGGGACGGGGTGGGCCTGGGCCTCTATATCGTCAAGACCATCCTCAACAGCCACAAGGAGAACATCACCTGCACCAGTGAGAACGGCCTCACCAAATTCGTATTCACCCTGACCAGAGCGTAAGCGTTCGGAGAGGAGGGAGCGTCCATGGACAACTATCTGGCCCACCGCTGGCCCGCCGGCGCGGAGGGGCGCTCCCTGCCCAAGCTCCCGAAGCCGCCCCGGCAGAAGCCGGATTTTCTGCGGATCGCCGGCATCACCCTGCTGGTGCTGATGTGTGCGGCCTGTCTGGTCAGCGTAGGCATTCTGATCTTCCGGGTGGCCACCTTCCGGCGGGCGCCTGCGGCCTCCGGCCCCACGTCCACCGGAGAGCCCGCCGTGACCGGGCCAGCCCCCGGATGGACCCCGGAGGACCTGCCCTGGACCGTCCCCGACCCGGAGATCCGGCTGGCGGCGGACACGTCCGAAGAGAGCGCGATGGACGCCGCCGCCATCTATGAGCGGGTGCTGCCCGGCGTGGTGTGCGTCACCGCCCGGAAGCGGAACGGGTACAGCACCGGCACCGGATTTTTGGTGGAGGGCTCCGGCTATCTGCTCACCAACTACCACATCATCGACGAGGGCACCGCCCTGGAGGTCATGCTCCTGTCCGACCGCTCCGTCTGCCCCGCCCGGGTGGTGGGCTTCGACGAGGAGTTCGACCTGGCTGTGCTGAAGATCGACGGCCGTGATCTGCCCGTCCTCCCCCTGGGGGACTCGGACGCCCTGTCGGTAGGAGACCAGGTGTACGCCGTCGGCAATCCCATGGGAGATCTGTACGGCTCCATGACCAAGGGCATCGTGTCCGCCCTGGGCCGGGAGGGGAGCGACGTCCCCAACGGCCTGGGCATGATCCAGACCGACGCCCCGCTGAACGTCGGCAACTCCGGCGGGCCCCTGCTGAACGACCGGGGCCAGGTGGTTGGCATCACCTCCGCCAAGATCACCGGCATCGAAAACGACACCGTCATCGAAGGGCTGGGGCTGGCCATCCCGGTGACCGACCTTCTGCCCTTTGTCAACCGCATCCTGGCCACCGGGGCGAGCTGGCGGCCCTCCATCGGCATCTCCTGCCAGGTCTCCACGGTAGACGGCCGCGCGGGTATCCTGGTGAAGGTGATCACCGCCGACGCCCCCCGTGAGGCCGGCCTCCGGGTGGATGACCTGATCGTGGCCGCCAACGGGACGGAGACCCCCACCCTGGCCTCCCTGCGCCGGATCCTCTACACCACCGGGGTGGGCGGCGAAGTCGCCTGCACCGTCCTCCGGGGCGGGAGGGAGCTGGAGATCGTCCTCCCCCTCATCGACACCCTGGGCCAGACCCAAGCGCCATGAGACCCATGGACCGCGTATCTCCGCCCCCCGCCCTGTCCGCCCCCTGGCTCAACGCCGCGGTCCCGGCGGACAGCCTGTTCGCGGGGAAGATCGTCGTGGAGGACCGGGTGGACTCCACCAATACCCGCCTGAAGGCCCTGGCCGCCGCCGGCGCCCCGGCGGGGACGGCCCTTCTGGCCCTGGAACAGACCGCCGGCCGGGGCACCCATGGCCGCTCCTTCCAATCCCCCAGGGGGGAGGGGCTCTATCTGTCGGTATTGCTGCGGCCCAGGGCCTCCGTGGAGGACCTGCTCACCCTCACCGGCTGGACCGCGGCGGTCGTCCGGGAGGCCGTCGAGAGGGCCAGCGGCGCGCCGGCGGAGATCAAATGGCTCAACGACATCTGGCTGGACGGACGGAAGCTGGTGGGCATCCTCACCGAGCTGGCCCCGCTGGACGGGAACGGAGAGGCCGCCTGGGCGGTGATCGGCATGGGGGTCAACCTGACCCAGACCGCGGAGATCTTCCGGGCCCAGGGACTGGAGGATATCGCCGTTTCCCTGGCCCAGGCGGGATATCCCGTGAACCCCAATCTGCTGGCCATGTGTCTGCTGGAGCGGCTGGACGCGCTGGCGGCGGAGTTCCCCGCCCGCCGGGCGGAGTGGCTGGACCGCTACCGGGCCCGCTGCCTCACCCCGGGGCGGCGGGTGTCCTTTGAGCGGGACGGGAAGCTCCTTACCGGCACGGCCAAAGGGGTGAACGACCGCTTTGCCCTGGTGGTGGCGGAGGACGGCGGGGAGGAGCGCGCCGTCTCCTCCGGGACGGTGACCATGCTGTGAGGGCCGCCGGTCACGATAAATGAGGAAAGAGCCTCTCAGGGGCCGAACTCCTGAGAGGCTCTTCTTATGGATGTAGGGTTTTATCAGTCCAGCAGGTCTTTGGCCCGGCTGTAATTGAATACCGGGCCCTCCAGGCAGACGTAGGTCTCGTTGATCTTGCAGTGGCCGCACTTGCCCACCGCGCAGGACATCCGCCGCTCGAAGGACACCCAGATCTTCTCCTCGGGCACGCCGCGCTTCACGCACTCCAGGGCGGCGAAGCGCATCATCACCGGCGGCCCCACGATGACCACGTTGTAGTCCTCGAACTGGTCGAAGGGGATGTTGCCGATGTGGACGGTGACCATGCCGGTCTCAAAGCCGGGGGCGGAGGAGTTGTCCAGGGTGGGGATGACGTGGAACTTCCCCCTGAACTTCTCGATCTCCTCGGTGAACAGCACGCAGTCGATGTCCTTGAACCCGCAGATCAGGTGGACGGACCTGCCCTCCTCCGGGTGGTCGTAGAAGTGGTTGAGGAGGGTTTTGACCGGGGCCATGCCGGTGCCGCCGCAGATGACCACCAGGTCCTTCCCTTTGAACCGCTCGATGGGGAAGGCGTTGCCGTAGGGCCCCCGCATGAACAGCATATCCCCCGGCTGGAGGCCGAAGATCCCTTGCGTGAGCCGTCCGATCTTGCGGATGGTGAACTCGATGTAGCCCTCCCCCTTGCCGCTGACCGAGATGGGGGCCTCCCCCACCTTGGGGATGGACAGCTGGAAGAACTGGCCGTGTTTCGTCTCCCCCTCGTAGGCCACCCGGAAGGTGTACTCCGCCCGGGTCTCCTTGACGATGCTGAGGATCTTATGGGGGCTCGGCAGCATGATATTTTCCACGGATCAGCCCTCCTTTCCGGCCAGCAGATCGCTGAGGCCGTTCACGGCGTCCAGGTAGTCGATTTCCTTCGGGCAGCGGTCGACGCACCGGCCGCAGCCCACGCACATATGCTCCTCCCCGAAGCGCAGCTTGAAGTCGAAGATCTTGTGCAGCACCTTGAAGCGCATATTGGCGCCGGGGGTCTTTCGGGCCAGGGCGCCGCCGGCGGTGCGGGTAAAGTCCTCCAGCATACAGCCGGACCACACTCGGCGGCGCTCGCCGTCCCGGCTGGTCTCGTGGTAGATGACGTCCACCGTGTCGAAACAGGAGCAGGTGGGGCAGGCGGTGTTGCAGCCGCCGCAGCCGATGCACCTGTCGTCGAACTGCTTCCAGTAGTCCAGGGCGGTGATCTCCGCCAGCTGTTCCCGCCTGATATCGGGGATGCGGGCGGCCCGCCGGTTCTCACTGACGAACTCGGGCGCGAAGTCGATGGGCACCTCGTCCTCGAAATAGGGCAGGAAGGCCTCGTTTTTGACCTCTATGAGGGCGCAGATATCGTCGATGCGGACAGCGGCCTCGTAGTCCAGGGCGATGTTGGAACCCATGGACACGCAGAAGCAGTTGTCGAAGGTCTCCCGGCACTCCAGCAGGAACAGGTGGAGCCTCTCCCGCATCCGGGCATAGTAGAGGTCGGGCTGCCCGTTGCGGAGGAAGATGGCGTCCAGCCGGCGGACGGCGTTCAGATCGCAGGGCCGGGCCAGCAGGATGATCTCCCGCTCGTCCGCCGGCTCCTCCTGGGTACACTCCTCCCCGGTGAAGCGGAACAGCGTCTGGGAGACGGGGTAGAACACCTCCTTGGCGGACAGGTGGGACTTCTCTTTATACACGATGTCCGTCAAGGCGTCGATCTCCCCGTAGCGGATGAGGTCGGCCCCCTTGAGCCCCCGCTTGGGGAAGCGCTTGGGGGCGAACACCCGATACTTCTCCCTCAGCCGGGCCAGGATGGGGGCAAAGCGGTCGTTCCGCACGGAAAAACTCCGGGCCATGGACAGCTCCCCGCTGTCCAGCCCCTCCAGCAATCCCCGCTCCAGCTCCAGAAAGCCCAGCGCGATCCGGGTCACCGCCTTGTAGAAGGGGGTGCGGCCGTACTTCTCCACGTCGGCGGCGAAGGCGGGCAGCCAGTTCAGCAGGTGGTCCTCCAGGAAGGACTTCTGCTCGGAGACCGCGCCGTTTTCCACCAGCCAGCCCAAAAAGGCCAGCTCCAGGGCCAGATGGTCCTCCATCAAATCGGCGCGGCCCTCCGCCTTGCCCAGGCCCTTCCCGGCGTACAGCCTGCAGACCTGCTCCCAGGCCTCCTGCATGAAGATGCGCCTGGGACTGGTGTAGACCGACTCGCAGGGCAGGGCGGCGGCCCCCTCGGCAGAGCCGGCGGCCAGGAAGACGGCGGCGTAGTCCACCGCCAGCTCCTCCACCGCGTCCGGCCCGGCGGAGGCCAGATACTCCCGCAGGGCGGCGGCCCCCTGCTTCAGATCGTCGTTGTCCTCCGGGAGGGAGAGGCTCTGCAGGCTGTCCAGCAGGGCCTGGTCCGCCTCCCGCTCGTACAGCCGGGACAGCAGGCGGTACAGCTCCGCCCTGCCCCGAAATTCCGCTTTGGAGATCATCATCTTCTCCGTCCTCCCTTCCGATGGGCGCTGTGCTCCACGCAGTCCTGGGGGCGGATGTCCACCCAGTCGGCGTGGCGCAGGATGTAGCGGGCGGTGGGACCGTTGCCCTCGTCCCGCAGGGTGTGGATGTGTTCGGGGGCCTCGGCGGCCAGCAGTTTGCTGACCTCGCTGTCGGGGTCGTCCACGTCCCCGTAGTGGAGGGCGCCGCCGGCGCAGTTGCGGACGCAGGCGGGGGTGTCGCCGATGGCCCGCAGATGGGCGCACAGGTCGCACTTGTCGGAGACCCGCAGCTCCCTGTTCTCCTGGATGCACCCGTAGGGACAGGCCCGGCGGCAGGAGCCGCAGCCGATGCAGAGGTCCCGGTCGATGCGGACCACGCCATCCTCATCCTTGTAACAGGCCCCGGTGGGGCACACCGCCGTACAGGCGGGGTTTTCACACTGCTGGCACATGACCGTGGCAAAGTACATCTGCAGGTCGGGATAGACCCCGGTGGGGCCCACGGTGCAGACCTTGTTCCGGCCGGGGCCCAGGGCCACCGTGTTCTCCATCTTGCAGGCCACCTGGCAGCCCTTGCAGCCGATGCAGCGGTCGGCGTCGATGACAAAGGTATACTGGCTCATGCTCTCACCTCCCGTGTGGGATCGGCGGGGACGGGCAGCCAGGGCCGGAACTCCTCCGGGTCCAGCCAGACCCCCTCGGGGGCCCCCTCCGCCTTGTAGACCTTCACCTGGAAGGCCCGCAGGGTGTAGGTGCCCACCACGTCGTTGAAGGGGGCGGTGGCCTTGGTGAGCAGGTTCACGTTCATCTCCTGCCAGCCGTGGGTGGGGCCGTTCAGGTTCTCCGGCGCCCAGAACCGCTCCATGAACACGGTGCCGGGGTTGATGCCCGCCGTGACCTTGGCCACGGCCCGGGTCCTGCCCCGCAGGGACTCCACCCACACCCAGTCCCCGTCCTCCACGGCGTATTTCGCCGCCGCGTCGGGGTGGATCCACAGCTCGGGGGCGGGGTACATCTCCCGCAGCCAGGGGATGTTCCTGAGGGTGTTGTGGTGGTAATATGGCACCCGGCCGCCGGTGTAGACCAGGGGGTACTCCCTGGCGATCTCGGCGTTGGGGCTCTCCACCGGCTCCAGATAATAGGGCAGCGGGTCGTAGTCCTGGTCCGCCGGCTCCAGCTCGATGGGGCTGAAGGGCTTGCCGGTGCGGCCCAGGGTGATCATGCTCTCCAGGTACAGCTCGCATTTTTTGGAGGGGGTAGGGAAGCCCGCCGGCTTGCCGCCGTTCTTGGGGTCGGGCCGGAGGTACACATAGTAGGACCGCCACTGGTCCTTGGGCAGGTACTCGATGGGGGCCTTCGCGGCGAACTCCTTCCAACTCATGCCCAGCCGGTTCACCCAGTGGTCCAAAAACTCCTCCATGCTGTCCCAGTAGGGCAGGTCGTGGCCCATGTACTCCGCGTCGAAGGCCCTGGCGCACCCCTCGTGGCCCAGCTCGCCGCAGCGTTTGGCCAGTTTGGACCAGAACAGGGTCTCATCCATGGTCTCCCACAGATGGGTCACCTGCTGGCGGGCCACCAGGGTGTTGCAGGTCTCCACCAGCATATCCGTCTCCAGCCACTCCTCCGAGGGGATGAGGATGTCGGCGTAGGCGGAGAAGGAGGTGGGGTACATATACACGTGGACGATAAAGTCCAGCTTTTCGATGGCCTGGGCCCACTTTTTGGAGTCGGCGGTGGCGGCCAGCTTATTGCCGGACCGGTCGATCCACACCCGGGGCTGATAGGGCTCCCCGGTGAGGATGGCCTCCAATATGGAGGACGGGTGCCCCGCCCACCAGATGCCCAGGCCCTTGTGGGCCCGGCCCCCCAGCCGCTTTTTCAGCTGCTCCGGGGGCAGGCGGTCCGCCGCCACGGGCACCGGGTAGTTGGGCATATCGAAGCAGCCGCTGGTGCGGAACCGCTGGAGCAGGGCGCCGGGGCGCTCCACGTTGCCCATCAGCAGGTCGATGGTGGCCGCCGCCATGGCCGCTTGGACCGAGTTGGGGGTCTGGTCGGTGGCCACCCCGATGGCGAGGCCGCTGGGGGCGTTGTCGGTAAACACACGGATGGCCTTCTCGATGCGCTCCGCGTCCAGCCAGCAGATCTCCGCCGCCCGCTCCAGAGTGTACTCCCCGCACCGCTCCCAGAGCAGGCGGCAGCCGGTCTTGCAAACCCGTCCGTCCACCGTGAACTCCCCGTCCAGGGCGGGGTCCAGCTCGTCGTCCCAGGGGTACGCCAGGGGTTTGGCGGAGCTGGTCTTTTTGTCCCACACCAGAAAGGTGTCGGGCTCCCCCTCCCCGCCGGTCTTGGCCCGCAGGAGCATCTTGGTCTCCGCGTCCACCAGATAGGGCAGGTTGGTCCACTTCATCACGAAGTCGGCGTCATACAGCTTCTTGTCCAGGATGTACCGGATCCAGGCCAGCTCCAGGGCCACGTCGGTGCCCGGGCGGATGGGCAGCCACACGTCGGCCTTGGCGGCGTCGGGGGTGAGGCGGGGGTCCACCACCACCGTTTTGACCCCCTTGGCCCGCAGGTCGGCCACCATGCCGCCGCCGGAGGCGGGGCAGGAGTAGGAGGGGTCGGTGCCCCACAGCACCAGGGCCTTGATGGGAGTGTCCTCCGGGAAGTACAGCTCCAGGGCGTTGGAGTCGGCGATGCTGGGGTCCACCCCGCCGTACATCATGGTGTAGGCCAAAACCCGGGGCAGATAGCACTGGGCGCACCCCGGCTCGAACCAGTTGGGGGTGCCGAAGATGTTGCAGAACCGGGCGATGGACCAGATCTCCGGGTTGCCGCCGCCGCCGGTGGAACAGAACACCGCCTCCGCGCCGTACTTCTCCCGTGTCTCCATCAGCTTTTTGGCGATGGTGTCCAGGGCCTCGTCCCAGCTGATGCGCTTCCACTGGCCGCTGCCTCTCGGCCCCACCCGCTTCATGGGGTACTTGTTCCGGTTGGGGTGGTACAGCGCCTGGATGCCGGACAGGCCCTTGGCGCACATCCTCCCCTTGCTCATGGGGTCCTCCGGGTTCCCCCGCAGGCTCACCACCCGGCCGTTCTTCACCGTGGCCAGCACCCCGCAGTTGGCGATGCAGGCCCGGCAGGCGGTCTTGATGACCTTCACCTCGTCCTGTCCGGCGGGCGCGCCCTCCCGGCGGACCAGGGGGCTGTCCCCCGCCGCCCCCTTCGGGACGCGGATGCCCCGCAGATACGCCCCTTTTTGGATCGTTTGCTCCATAGCTCCTCCTTCCTCCCGCGCCTTGAGCGGGATGGTCATTCCTCTGTCCCGTCCCCCTCGGTGGTCTCCCGGATGGACTCGATGTGCTCCCGCATGGCGTCCTCGGCCCCGTCCTCATCCCCGGCGGCGATGGCGTCCGCCGTCCGCCGGTGGAAGTCCACCGAATCCCGGTACTTTTCCGGGTGCCGCCCATAGGCCCGCTCATACAGGCCCATGTCGGCGCCCGCCGTGTGGACGGTGTTCACGAACTGGATGTAGAACTGGTTGTGGGAGGCGGCGGCGCACCGCAGGTGGAACAGGTCGTCCAGCTCCAGCATATCCGCCAGCCGCTTCTCCCCCCGGATATAGGCGGGGATGGCCTCCTCCATGCGGCCGATCTCCTCGTAGAGGGCGTCCACGTCCTCCGGCAGGGCGTTGCGGGCGGCCAGCCGGGCGGCGGCCCCCTCCACCAGGGCGCGGGCCTCGAACAGGTCGGCGGCCAGACCGTGGTCCAGGATGGCGCAGGTCCGCAGGATGCGGCCCAGGGACTCCGGGGAGGAGCCGGCGATGTAATTGCCGTCCCCCTGCCGCCGCTCCACGACGCCCATGGCGGTCAGCGCGGCGATGGCCTCCCGCAGGGGGACCCGGGAGATGCCCAGTTCCTCGGCGAACTCCCGCTCGCCGGGAAGCCGGTCCCCGCGCCTCAGCTCCCCCCGGTCGATGCGGCCCAGGATGTGGTCCACCACCTGCTGGCTGACGCTGGTCTTTTGGATGATACTTGACATAGCCAGGCTCCTTTGGTATATTGGTAATACCAATATACCAGACGGGACCGGCCCTGTCAAGCGGCAGACGGCCCATAATGGGAGGGGAGAAAATGGCGACTGCACCCGGCGGCCCCGCCCGTTTTTCCGGCGTCATCCTCGCCGGCGGCCGCTCCTCCCGGATGGGCCGGGACAAGGGGGTCCTCCGCCTGAACGGGAGGACCCTGCTGGAACTCCAGGCGGAAAAGCTGCGGACCCTGGGCATCGAAGATATCCTGCTCTCCGGGGAGGGCTGCCCTCCCCTGCCCGATACCCGCGTGATCCCGGACGAATACGCGGGCCGGGGCCCTCTTGGGGGGCTCCACGCCTGCCTGCTGGCCGCGCGGGACCCCGCCTGTCTGGTGCTCAGCGTGGACGTGCCCCTGATCCCCGCCGGCGCCCTGGCCGCCCTCTGCCGGGCCCACAGGGGTGGGATCACCGTACTGCAGCACGGGGGCGTGGACGAGCCTCTGATCGGCGTCTACGACAGGGCCTGCGCCGGGGCCGCCGCCGCCCTGCTGGACGGCGGGAGGGGCGCGGTCCGCGCCTTGGAGGAGGTCCTCCCCTGGCGCCGCTGGGACTACGACGGACCGGAGGAGCTGCTGCTCAACTGCAATACCCCGGAGGACTTCGACAGGGCGCGGCGGCTGGCGGAGGCCGGCGCGCTCTCCCCTCTGTGACGTGAAAAGGCCCGCCGGCGTATGCCGGCGGGCCTTCTGGCACCCCGAACTGGATTCGAACCAGCGGCCTACCGCTTAGGAGGCGGTCGCTCTATCCTGCTGAGCTATCGGGGCGTACCGTGTTATTTTACTCAATTTCGGGGCAGATGTCAATCTCCTGTTTGCAGTTGACGTTTCCGCCGTTTTGGGATAGAATGAGGGCAGTATTCAGAAAGAGGGCGCATTCCGTGAGCCACACTGTGGAACTGCTTTGCGTGGGCACCGAGCTGCTGCTGGGCAATATCCTGAACACCGACGCCAGGGACCTGAGCCGGGAACTGACCGCCTTGGGGCTCAACGTCCGCTACCACTCGGTGGTGGGGGACAACCCGGAGCGGCTGAGGGCGGCGGTGGAGGTGGCCCGGGGCCGGGCGGACGTGATCATCACCACCGGCGGCCTGGGTCCCACCTGCGACGATCTCACCAAGCAGACCCTGGCCGAGGCCTTCGGCAAAAAGCTGGTCTTCCATCCGGAGTGCGCCGAGACCATCCGGGCGTTCTTTGCCCGGATGGGCAGGCAGATGACCGACAACAACCTCCAGCAGGCCTATCTGCCCGAGGGCTGCACCATATTGGACAACGCCTGGGGCACCGCCCCCGGCTGCGCCTTTGAGAGCGGCGGGAAACGGGTGGTCATGCTCCCCGGCCCGCCCAGGGAATGCCTCCCCATGTTCCGGGAGCGGGCCATGCCCTGGCTGGCCGCCCTGAGCGAGGGGGTCATCCGCTCCAGGACCCTGCGGGTGTTCGGCATGGGCGAGTCGGAGGTGGAGTCCCTCCTCCGGGACCGGATGAACGCACTGACCAACCCCACCCTGGCCCCCTACGCCAAGGAGGGAGAGGTGGAGCTTCGCATCACCGCCAAGGCGGGTTCTCCCGAAGAGGCCGCCGCCCTCATCGCCCCGGTGGAGGCGGAGGTCCGCGCCCTGCTGGGCCGGAAGGTCTACGGGGCCGACGTGTCCGGGCTGGAACAGGTGGTGCTGGAGGGCCTCAAGGCCCGCGGCCTCACCATGGGCACGGCGGAGAGCTGCACCGGCGGCCTCATCGCCAAACGGATGACCGATCTGCCCGGCTCCTCCGCCGTTTTGAAGGGCGGGATCGTCAGCTATACCAACGAGGTCAAGGCCGGCGTGCTTGGGGTGTCCCAGGCGCTGCTGGACGAAAAGGGCGCGGTGTGCGCCGAGGTGGCAAAGCAGATGGCAGAGGGCGCCCGGCGGGCGCTGAACTGCGACCTGGCGGCGTCCGTCACCGGCGTGGCCGGGCCGGACAGCGACGACCGGGGCAATCCCGTGGGGCTGGTCTACGCGGCCCTGGCCGCCCCGGACGGCGTCCAGGTCAAAGAACTCCACCTGGCCCGGGCGGTGGAGGGCCGGTACTGGGTGCGCACCATGGCCGCCAACCACGCCCTGGATATGATCCGCCGCTGGCTGGAGGACCATCCCGCATAAAACGTTTGGAGAGAGGAGGCCGCGCCGTGAAGCGGACGCTCAGGATCATCGCCGCCGCGCTGTGCGCGGTCCTCGTGCTGGGACTCGCGGTCACCGCCAGCGGCGCCGCCGCCGGTATCTATCTCATGGCGGTGAACGACCGGCCCATGGAGATGACGGCGGAGAATATGCCCATGACTGTGGGCGGCGTACTCTATGTGCCCTATACCATGCTCTCCAGCCGGGCGACCACCATCAACCTGGGGGTCAGCGCCCAGTACAACTCCACCCGCCGGACGGTGCTGGTGTCCGGCGGCCAGCGGGGCGTGGTCTTCGATCTGCAGGCCAACAGCTCCTACGACATCTGGGGCAACCCCCTGGACATCCACGCGGTGGTGCGCAACTCCATGCCGTTCCTGCCCATCATGTGGATCTGCAATTACTTCGGAAGCATCAGCTGCTCCCTCGTCCGCACCAACTACGGCACCCTGGTCCGGGTGACCAACAGCGCCGTGGTCCTCAATGACATGGAATTCGTGGACGCGGCCAACCATCAGCTGGCGGAAAACTACTACCGCTACCTGGCCTCCATCCAGCCCCCCGCCACGCAGCCCCCTCCCGCTCAACCCACCTCCGCCCCCACGGCCCGGCCCACCGCCACCCCCCAGCCCACCGAGCCTCCCCCCGGCGCGGACGCCGAGGTGGCCCTGGCCTACCGATGGGGCGAACAGGCGGAGGAGGCGGCCCTGCTGCTGGAAAACGCCAACCGCCGGGCCCTGTTCCTCTTCGCCCCCGACGAGCTGGCCCCCAACGACGGCCTGATCCGCCGTCTGTCGGCCGCGGGCCACACCATCGGCCTGGTCCTCCCCGGCGAGACGGCGGAGGACTGCGCGGCCCAGGCGGAGGAGGGCGCGGCCCTGCTGGAGGCCATCGCCCGGTACCCGGTCTTTGTCGTGGAGGCCCCCGCCCTGAACGGGGACGGCGCGGCCGCCCTGAAGGAGGCGGGCTATGTGCTGTGGGAACCCCGGCTCCGGGGGGAGGACTACCTCTCCGCCAACGCCGTCATGCGTGCCCTGTCCGTCCGGCAGCTCAATCTGGTGGAGCTGACCTGCGACGCGCCCGGTCTGGACCTGTCCCGGAACCTGTGGAGCGCCATGACCGCCGCCAACTGCCGGGTGCGCCAGGCCACCGCCTCCCTGCTGGCCCGGGCGGCGGGCTGAATCCAGTTGACATAAAAACTCCGCTCTCGTGGGAGAGCGGAGTTTTTTACGCTTCGGGCCTCACAGGCCCAGCTTAAACAGGTTCTTGTCGGTGGAGAAGTTGGAGGCGGAGTAGAGTACCAGCACCTGGTCGATGCCGTTGTCCGCCACATACTGTTTCAGGGACATATTGTTATACCGCAGGTCCCACAGGTGGACCTCCCCGTAGTCCAGCCCCAGGAAGGGGGCCAGCGAGTCGGAGTAGGAGTCCCGGACCACCAGCAGCTTCTTCCCGCCCTCCACGGCGGGGTTTTGGAGGACGCACAGGGGCTGGTTGCCCCCCAGGAACATGGAGTACTTGTCCTTGACCTCCAGTTTGGACAGGTCGTACAGGGGCACGTCCACCGGCTTCCCCTCCGGGTAGCCGGTCACCCGCAAAGCCCCCTCGGGCACCCAGGTGTACATCTCGTCGGGGCGTACCCACCCCGCCCCGGCGGAGGACCAGGTGGTCCCATAAAAGCTGTCGGACACCTTTTCGGGGTCATAGTCCAGCACGGTGACGGAGCCGTTCATGCCGTCCGCCAGCGCCGCGTAGCCCTGATAGGCCCCCATGGTGGTCCAGTGGTGGTCGGTGCGGTAGAACACGTCGTCCCCGCTCAGCCCGCCGTACAGGTCGATGAAGTTCACATTCTCCCCGGCCAGAGCCTTCGCCGTCTGGTCCATGGATCCGTCGTCCACGTTGGGGGCGTTGGCGGGCAGACGGTCCGCCCAGACATAGCTCTTGTCGGGCACCAGAGAGAAGTACACCGGGACCTCCACATTGCCCGCCAGGGCGTTGACATACCCCACCCGCGCGGCGAGATCGTCGGCGGCGGGGGGCGTGAAGAAGGCGAACAGGGTCTGCCCGTCCCCGCTGAAATAGACCCGGTTGTTCTCCTTTTTGCCCAGCAGCCGCTCCGACCGGGCCTTCAGGTGGATCCACTCATCCCGCAGGGGGAACTGGTCGATGACGAAATCCTCGAAGTCCTCCATGAACCCGCCGCTGAAGAAGTTGCCCCCGTTGGTGCCGTTCATCAGCCCGGGGAACTCCAGCCGGCCGATCTTCGGCTCGGGCATCTGGGCCAGCCAGCGGTTCTCCTGCTCGGAGAAGTCCTTGGGGTGGGCCATGTCCCAGATGAGCCATCCGCAGAACCCGAAGATAAAGACGCAGAACAGGACGGTAATGAAGATGGAATACTTTTTGCCCATGTCCTCGCCTCCTCAGAATCTGAAATACAGGAAGGGGTTGTAGGTGCCGTCCACCAGGTAGGCGGTGGCCAGCACCAGCCCCAGCATCAGGGCCACCGGCAGGGCGATCTTCCAAACCTTCTCCGGCAGCTTCTTCCACAGGTTTGCCGCCAGGGGGGTGGAGGCCACGCAGCCGATGACCAGGATGGGCAGGTAGTTGACGAAGTAGTAGAGGAAGTCCCCGTCCAGCAGCCCGGCCCCAAAGCCGAACATGGCGCGCAGATAGCCGCCCAGCTGGCTCAGGTCCTCCACCGCGAAGATGGCCCAGCCCACCATGATGAGGAACAGGGCGTACACATGGCCGACCCAGGCGGGGAGCTTCTCCAGCCGCTTCAGCAGGAACAGCTTTTCAATGACCAGCAGCACGAAGTAGAACAGCCCCCAAATCAGGAAGTTCCAGCTGGCCCCGTGCCAGATGCCGGTGCAGGCCCACACCACCAGCAGGTTGAAGATCATCCGGGGGGCCTTCACCCGGCTGCCTCCCAGGGGGAAGTACAGATACTCCCGGAACCAGGAGCCCAGGGAGATGTGCCACCGCCGCCAGAACTCGGTGGCCGACTTGGACAGATAGGGGTAGTTGAAGTTCTCCAAAAACTCGAAGCCCAGCATCCGCCCCAGGCCGATGGCCATGTCGGAATAGCCGGAGAAGTCGAAATAGAGCTGGAGAGAGAAGGCCAGCACCCCCAGCCAGGCCCCCAGGGTGGTGAGCTGGGCGGTGGGAGCCGCCTTATACACGTCCCAAAGCTGGCCGATGGCGTTGGCCAGCAGCACCTTCTTGGCCAGGCCCACCACGAACCGCTGCACGCCGGAGGCGAACTTGTCCACCGTGTGGACGCGGCTCTCCAGCTGCTCGTCCAGGTCCTTGTACTTGATGATGGGCCCGGCGATGAGCTGGGGGAACAGGGTGACGAAGGTGCCGAAGGTGATGATGTTCTTCTGGGTGCGGGCGTCCCCCCGGTACACGTCGATGGTGTAGCTCATGGTCTGGAAGGTGTAGAAGGAGATGCCGATGGGCAGCGGGTGGCCCAGCACCTTCATCAGCTCGAACCCGGCCAGGGCGTTCACGTTGCCGGCGATGAAGTCCCAGTACTTGAAGAAGAACAGCAGCGCCAGGTTGAAGATGACCGAGGAGGCCACCGCCGCCTTGGCGCCCCGGAGATTCCCCCTGTTCTTGCACCGGGTCACCAGCATCCCGTGGGTGTAGTCGATGCCGATGGAGGCGAACATGATGAGGATATACACCGGCTCCCCCCAGCCGTAGAAGATCAGGTTGAGGATGAGCAGCGCCAGATTGCGCAGCTTCAGCGGGGTGATATAGTAGACCAGCAGCACCACGCACAGGTAGAGGAACAGGAAATAGGGGGTGGAAAAGACCATAGGCGGTCACCTCTCGTCAAAATGGAACGGCGGGGGCCGTCGGTGCGGCGGCCCCCGCCGGACAGTCGGCGGGACAGGTCGGGATCAGCCCATACCCAGGGCCGTCGGGAAATCGGCGTCCACCATGTACTCGGACAGCTCGTGGACGGCCAGCAGCACATACTTCCCGCCCGCGAAGATGTTGGCGTGGGTCTTCCACTCCCCGTCGCCGGCGGCGGCCTTGTCGTCGATGCGCTTCTGGAAGACGGCCTTCACCGCCTCGGCGTCGGCGTCGTTCTCCACCTCCACCAGGGCCAGCTCCACGCTGACCTCCGCCGTCTTGGGGACGTAGATCAGCCGCTGCCGCACGGGGACGGACCCCAGGCCGGGGTACTCGGCGGCCAGCCGCCCGTCGTCCATCAGCTCCATCTCCGGGAACTGGTAGTCGCTCAGCGACGGGAACAGCTCGTCCATGAAGAAGTGCAGGTCCTGGCTCCCCTCGCCCACGCCGGTGGGCTTCAAAATGGTTTCCATACGGCTCCCTCTTTCTATCGTTTTTTATTGTCTGTGGCGATCCTGTTTTCTCAGCGGGCGGGGGTCAGCCCATGCCCAGCTCCAGGGGGAAGTCGGCGTCCACCATGTACTCGGACATCTCGTGGACAGCCAGGATGACATACTTCCCGCCGGTGAAGATGCGGGCGTTGTTCTCCCACTGCTCGATCATGGCGGGATAGAAAGCGCCCCCGTCGATCTGGCTGTGGATGCGCTCCTGGAAGATGGCGTTCACCTTGTCCACGTCGGCCTCGTCCTCCACCTCCACAAAGGCGAATTCACAGGCCACGCCGGTCATCATGGGGGCGTAGATGAGCCGCTGCTTCACGGGGATAGACCCCAGGCCGGGGTACTCGTAGATCAGCCGCTCGTCGCTCATCAGCTCCATGGCCGGGAACTCGTACTCGCTGACGGTGGGGAACAGCTCGTCCATAAAGAAATGCAGGTCCACGTCCCCCTCCCCCACGCCGGAGGGCTGGAGGACGGTCTCGTTTCCGGGCTCCTGGGGGCCGTGGCCGCTGGGCATGACGATGGGGGGAACGGAGGGTCCCTCGGAAGGCTCCTCGCCGGGAGTCTCGGAGGGTTCCTCAGAGGGGGCCTCGGAGGGTCCCTCTGAAGGAGTCTCGGTGGGCGCGGCGCTGGGTTCCCCGGAGGGGGCCTCGCTGGGGGCCTCGGAGGGCTCCTGGGTGGCGGGGGGATCGCTGACGGGGCCGGGGCCCTGTTCCGTCCTGGGCCCGCAGGCGCACAGGCCCAGGAGCAGAGCGGCGGCCAGGATCAGGGACAACGCACTCTTTTTTAACATGATCGTATCCTCCTCACTGCGCCGCCCCGGCCGCGGCGTTGAAGTCGGCCACGATGGCGTCGCAGTCACTGTGGACCACCAGCATCATGTAGCTGCCCGCGGTCACCTGGCGGCAGTTATTCACCCAGGCGTCGATGGTGTCGGGGTAGTTCATGCCCTCCTCGGTGCAGGCGGCCACCCGCGCGTCGAACACGGCCTTGACGGCGTCGGCGCTGCCGCCGTCAGCCAGCTTCACCAGGGTCAGCTCGGCGGCGGCCCCGGTCATCATGGGGGTGTAGACCTGGAACTCGGCCACGTCTTTCAGCGTGGACAGACCGGGATAGAACATCTCCAGCATATCCCCCTCGGCCAGCACCATGCCGGGGAACTCGTACTTCTCCATCGTGGCCTCGTAGAAGGCCGTCATATCCAGGTTGACGTCCTGAGCGGGGCCGGGGCCGGTCTTGGGGCCGCAGGCGCACAGGCACAGCGCCATCGCCAGGGCCAGGACAAGCGCGATCGTCTTTTTCATCTCGTATTCTCCTTATCGTTGGGGATTCGGCGGCAAACTTCTCCGCCGCCGACCACTTAGACGGAGGCGGGGGAAAATAGTTCCCGCGATCGGGAAAACTTTTTCCCGCTTCCGGGAAATATTGTATCACACCCCATTGGAAAAGACAACCTCGCCCGCGAAAAAAGGGAAAAATCTGTCATGGCGGTCCAACTTCGGCAAAGTGACAGCAAAAAAGGTGAATATTTGGACAGTTTCGCCACTTTTTCTCTTGCCTTTTGCGGGTAGAGCCGATATAATGTTCGGTGGTTGAGGGAGGGTATTATGGTCAATATCGTATTGGTGGAGCCGGAGATCCCCATGAATACCGGCAACATCGCCCGGACCTGCGCCGCCACCCGCAGCCGCCTCCATCTGGTGGAACCGCTGGGGTTCGACGTGAGCGACAGGGCGGTACGCCGGGCGGGGCTGGACTACTGGCCCATGGTGGACGTAAAGGTCTACCCCGGCCTGGACGCCCTGTTCACGGCCCACCCCGAGGCGGCGGACGACCTGTGGCTGGCCACCACCAAGGCCCCGCGGGACTACACCGCCGCCCGCTTCCGGGACGGCTGCTGGCTGTTCTTCGGCAAGGAGACCGCCGGTCTGCCCGAGTGGTTCCGTATGGCCCACTATGACCGCTGCATCCGCATCCCCATGCGGCCGGACGCCCGGAGCCTGAACCTGGCCAACTCCGCGGCCATCCTGTGCTACGAGGCGTTGAGGCAGCAGGGCTTCCCCGGCCTCAGCGGCGTGGGCGAGATGGCGGGCCTGTGACCCTCCTCCTGATTCGGTAGAACCCGCCCCTATCACATTGATTTGACGAAAGGAGCTTGAACATGAACTACAACAAGAAGACCGTCAAAGACATCGACGTTGCCGGCAAGAAGGTCCTGCTGCGGTGCGACTTCAACGTGCCCCAGGCCAAGGACGGCAGCGGCGCCATCACCGACGACAAGCGCATCCGGGCCGCCCTGCCCACCATCCAGTACCTGCTGGACCAGGGCGCGGCCGTCATCGCCTGCTCCCACCTGGGCAAGCCCGAGCCCAGCTTCGACAAATGGGTGAAGAAGCAGACCGAGAAGGGCAAGGACCCCGCCACCCTCACCGAGGCCAAATGGCAGAAGTCTCTGGACGCCCTCCGCATGGAGCCCGTGGCCGCCCGCCTCAGCGAGCTGCTGGGCAGGCCGGTCATCCTGGCGGACGACGTGATCGGTCCCGACGCCCAGGCCAAGGCCGCCGCCCTCAAGGGCGGGGAGATCATGCTGCTCCAGAACACCCGCTTTGAGAAGGGCGAGACCAAGAACGACCCCGCCACCGCCAAGGCCATGGCGGGCCTTGCCGGGGAGAACGGCGTGTACGTGTCCGACGCGTTCGGCGCCGTCCACCGCGCCCACGCCTCCACCGCCGGCGTGGCCGACTATCTGCCCGCCGTCTCCGGCTTCCTGATCCAGAAGGAGCTGGAGGTCATCGGCGGCGCCCTGGCCAACCCCAAGCGTCCCCTCGTCGCCATCCTGGGCGGGGCCAAGGTCTCCTCCAAGATCGGCGTCATCAACAACCTGTTGGAGATCGCCGACACCGTTATCATCGGCGGCGGTATGTCCTACACCTTCTCCGCCGCCCAGGGCGGCCAGGTGGGCGACTCCCTGCTGGAGGCCGACTGGAAGGACTACGCCAACGACATGGTCAAAAAGGCCGCCGAGAAGGGCGTGAAGCTCCTCCTGCCCGTGGACACCGTCATCGGCGACGCCTTCTCCGCCGACGCCAACACCCAGGTGGTCAAGGCCGGCGAGATCCCCGCCGGCTGGCAGGGCCTGGACATCGGCCCCGCCACCGTGGAGCTGTACTGCAAGGCGGTCGCGGACGCCGGCACCGTCATCTGGAACGGCCCCATGGGCGTGTTTGAGTTCGAGAAGTTCGCCGTGGGCACCAAGGCCGTGGCCGAGGCCCTCAGCAAGACCAACGCCATCACCATCATCGGCGGCGGCGACAGCGCCGCGGCGGTGCAGCAGCTGGGCTACGCCGACAAGATGACCCACATCTCCACCGGCGGCGGCGCCTCCCTGGAGTTCATGGAGGGCAAGGAGCTGCCTGGCGTCGCTTGTCTGTTGGATGCCTGATTTGAAATTGAATCATATACGAACAAAGGAGCTCGACTACTCATGAACCTGAAATACCGCAAGACCATCATCGCCGGCAACTGGAAGATGAACAAGACCCTCACCGAGACCAAGGCCTTTGCCGAGGCCATCAAGCCCAACCTGGGCCGCCACAAGTGGTGCGAGGTCGTCCTGTGTGTGCCCGGCGTCAACATCGCCGGCGCCGTGAAGGCCTTTAAGGACACCCGCGTGGCCATCGGCGGCGAGACCTGCCACTACGAGGCCTCCGGTGCCTTCACCGGCGAGGTCACCGCCGAGATGCTCAAGGATGTGGGCGCCAAGTACGTCATCATCGGCCACTCCGAGCGCCGCCAGTACTACAACGAGACCGACTTCACCGTCAACAAGAAGGTCAAGGCCGCCCTGGAGGCGGGCCTGAAGCCCATCATCTGCGTGGGCGAGAGCCTGGAGCAGCGGGAGCTGGGCGTCACCGAGGAGCATATCTCCTACCAGGTGAAGGCCGCCCTGTCCGGCCTGAACGAGAACCAGGTGCGCCGCGTCGTCATCGCCTATGAGCCCATCTGGGCCATCGGCACCGGCAAGACCGCCACCGCGGAGCAGGCCGGCGAGGTCTGCACCCACATCCGCTCCATCATCCGCAAGCAGTTCGGCGCCCGCGTGGCCCGGGCCGTCACCATCCAGTACGGCGGCTCCATGAACGCCAAGAACGCCCACGAGCTGCTGGCCCAGCCCGACATCGACGGCGGCCTCATCGGCGGCGCCTCCCTGAAGCCCGACGATTTCACGGCCATCATCAACGCGGCCAATCAATAAATAAGCGAAGGGGTCTCCATGAAAACACCTACCACATTGATCATCATGGACGGCTTCGGCATCTCCTCCTCCACCCTGCCGGGGGACAACGCCATCGCCGCCGCCCGGACTCCCAACCTGGATAAGCTCTTCGCCGAAACCCCCGTCTGCCGCCTGTCCGCCTCCGGGCTGGACGTGGGCCTTCCCGACGGGCAGATGGGCAACAGCGAGGTGGGCCACACCAACATCGGCGCCGGCCGGGTGGTGTTCCAGGACCTGCCCAAGATCTCCAAAGCCATCGACGAGGGGACCTTCTTTGAGAACAGGGCCTATGTGGACGCCATCAACGCCGCCAAGGAGGCGGGCCGGGCCGTCCACATCTACGGCCTCATGTCCGACGGCGGGGTCCACTCCCACATCACCCACATCGAGGCCGCCGTCAAGCTGGCCCACGACCTGGGGGCGGAGAAGATCTATGTCCACTGCTTCCTGGACGGCCGCGACGTGCCCCCCACCTCCGGCAGGGGCTTCGTGGCCCGGATGAAGGAGACCTGCGACAGATACGGGGCGAAGATCGCCACCGTGGAGGGCCGGTACTACGCCATGGACCGGGACACCAACTGGGACCGGGTGGAGAAGGCCTACGCCGCCATGGTCTACGGGGAGAGCGTGGAGTTCGATCCCGACCCGGTGGACGCGGTGCAGAAGTCCTATGACGCCGGCGTCACCGACGAGTTCATGGTCCCCGTGGTCACCTGCAAGGGGGCCGAGATCGGCGCGGGAGACGCCGTCCTGTTCATGAACTTCCGGCCCGACCGGGCCCGGGAGATCACCCGCTCCCTGGTGGACCCCGACTTCAAGGGGTTTGAACGGAAAAAGGGCTTCTTCCCCCTCCACTACGTCTGCACCACCTCTTACGACGCCACCATGCCCAACGTGGTCATCGCCTACCCCAAGGAGACGTTGCACAACATCTTCGGGGAGTATATCTCCAAGCTGGGCATGACCCAGCTCCGCATCGCCGAGACCGAGAAGTACGCCCACGTCACCTTCTTCTTCAACGGCGGCGTGGAGCAGGTCTTCCCCGGCGAGGACCGGTGCCTGATCCCCTCCCCCAAGGTGGCCACCTACGACCTCCAGCCGGAGATGTCCGAGCCCCTGGTCACGGAGGAGTGCGTCAAGCGCATCGAGAGCGGCAAATATGACGTGGTCATCCTGAACTTCGCCAACTGCGACATGGTGGGCCACACCGGCGTGTTCGAGGCCGCCGTCAAGGCCGCCGAGGCGGTGGACGACGGCGTGTCCCAGGTGGTGGCCGCCACCCTCGGGCTGGGCGGCAGGGTCATCATCACCGCCGACCACGGCAACGCCGAGCACATGGTGGACGCCGACGGCTCCCCCTTCACCGCCCACACCACCAACCTGGTGCCCTGCTGCGTGGTGGGCGCGGGCCAGGTGAAGCTGCGGGACGGCCGCCTGGCCGACCTGTGCCCCACCATGCTGGACCTGATGGGTCTGGAACAGCCCGCCGAGATGACGGGCCAGTCCCTGATCGTCCACGAATGATAAAATCAGATCATTTATTTGAGAGGAGAAAATCATCATGAAACAAATGCTGGAAATCGTTGACGTCATCGGCCGTGAGATCCTGGACTCCCGCGGCAACCCCACCGTCGAGGTCGAGGTCGTCCTGGACGACGGCACCGTGGGCCGCGCGGCGGTCCCCTCCGGCGCCTCCACCGGCGTGTACGAGGCCTGCGAGCTCCGTGACGGCGACAAGGGCCGCTATCAGGGCAAGGGCGTGGAGAAAGCCGTCGCCAACGTGAACACCGAGATCGCCGAGGCCCTGGTGGGCATGAACGCCCTGGAGCAGCCCGCCATCGACAAGCTGCTCATCGAGCTGGACGGCACCCCCAACAAGTCCCGCCTGGGCGCCAACGCCATCCTGGGCGCCTCCCTGGCCGTGGCCAAGGCGGCCGCCGAGTCCTGCGGCATGAGCCTCTACAACTATATCGGCGGCGTCAACGCCAAGACCCTGCCCGTGCCCATGATGAACATCCTGAACGGCGGCGCTCACGCCACCAACAACGTGGACATCCAGGAGTTCATGATCATGCCCGTGGGCGCCACCTCCTGGAAGGAGGCCCTCCGTATGTGCGCCGAGGTGTTCCACACCCTGAAGAGCGTGCTGAAGGACAACGGCACCCCCGCCGCCGGCGTGGGCGACGAGGGCGGCTACGCCCCCAACCTGAAGAAGGACGAGGACGCCTTCAAGTGCATCGTGGCGGCCATCGAGAAGGCCGGCTACAAGCCCGGCGGGGACTTCATGATCGCCATGGACGCCGCCGTTTCCGACTGGTATAACCACGAGGACGGCACCTACACCCTGCCCAAGGCCGGCAAGACCATGACCCGCCAGCAGATGGTCAACATGTGGAAGAAGTTTGCCGACAACTATCCCATCATCTCCATGGAGGACTGCATGGGCGAGGACGACTGGGAGGGCTGGGGTATGCTCACCAAGGCCCTGGGCGACCGCGTCCAGCTGGTGGGCGACGACCTGTTCGTCACCAACTCCGCCCGGGTGGCCAAGGGCCTGGAGCTGGGCGTTGCCAACTCCGTGCTGATCAAGGTCAACCAGATCGGCACCCTGACCGAGACCCTGGACACCATCGAGAAGGCCAACCGGGCCGGCTACACCGCCGTGGTCTCCCACCGCTCCGGCGAGACCGAGGACGTGACCATCGCCGACATCGTGGTGGGCGTCAACGCCGGCCAGATCAAGACCGGCGCCCCCAGCCGCACCGACCGCGTGGCCAAGTACAATCAGCTGCTCCGCATCGAGGAGGAGCTGGGCGACGCCGCTCAGTATCTCGGCAAAAAGGCTTTCTTCAACATCAAGAAGTGATCCTGATACGCACAACAAGGCCCCGGGGCGACCGCCCCGGGGCCGTTTTGTCGCCCAGCTCCGGGGTCCCCGCAAAGCCGCCCTGTGGCTTTGTGGGGAGAGGAGGCGCAGCGGAGCGAGCGAGCCTTCGCCAAAGGCGGAGGCGAGGGATACGCAGCTTGCGCCGACGAGGGCGACGCCGCTCAGTATCTCGGCAAGAAGGCCTTCTTCAACATCAAGAAGTAAGCTCCCGACAGACGCGAAAAGTTCCGGCGGATTTTCCGCCGGAACTTTTTTGCTATTTGCGGAACAGCTCCCTGGTCCCGATGACCAGCAAAAACACCCCGAAGCACTTGCGCAGCAGCCCCACGTCCAGCGCCGTGGCCAGCCACGCGGCCAGGGCCGTCCCGGCGAGACCGGCCAGGATGGCGGGAAACAGCGCCTTTTTTTCGATATACCCGTTTTTGATGTGGGCGGGCAGGGCGGTGGCGGCGGCGGGCAGGAAGTACAGCAGATTGACCCCCTGAGCCAGGTTTTGGGG